>JAQYVR010000267.1 GCA_030145395.1 Desulfobacteria bacterium | reverse complement strand
GCCGCCGCGGATCTGCAGCATCCTCAACTTTTGCAGCGTTAGGGTAAACTCTGGCGATTTTCTTAATGGCTGGGGATAAACCGCTCAAGGACTTCAGAGTCTTTCTTTCTTAGACCGTCGGGCTGTCTATCGGTTTTGCGGTCATCTTTTTGTTCTCAATCCCGATAAGCACGGCCAGGGCAAACCACACGATTACAAGCCCCACGCAAAAAAGTGCGAAATGGCTTGTCTGAAAAGCACACCAGGTTGTGCCTATACCAACCAATACAGCAGATAAGACATCTCCTGCGCGTACAAAAAAGGTGTCGGTGGCTTGTTTGGCCTTATACTTTTCTTCCCTGGTGGTAGGCAAAAAAAGTGCCTGGCGCACTGTGTTTTGGAGAGAATAATCTACCGAATTTTCCGCAGTCTTGGCCCACCGGATGATCGTCATTATAGGGATAAAGGCGATAACGAAATACCCGCCTAGGGCAATGATGGGCAAAACAAGCAGTGCGATTCGAATACCTAGGTATTTCAGAATTCGGGAGACAAGGAATAGCTGCACAAGCAGTCCCGCCAAATTTACACCGGTATAAAATCTGGCATAAAACTTACCGATATACTCTTCGGTATAGGATTGAATGTATTCAGAGGTGATCACTGCAATGGTCTCATCCTTCGCATCGCTCTCGCCCAGCCTCTTATACGCATACGCACTAGCTCTTTCTGCAACTTCAGGATCGGCAGCAAGCTCCTCTGCTTCCTTCTGCACTGTTCGACCCAGGATATACTCACCCGTCGTATTCACCCAATTTGTGAACAACATGAGAAGAGCAATGAGTAAAAGATATTTTGACCCAAAGACTAACCTGAAAGCTCCTCCTTTTTCAAAAGGTTGACTCACTTCTTCTGTTTTGTCTTCTGTCCGGTGTCTGTCCGCTTTGTCGCGTGAATCTACAATGTTTGTCAGAACCAGGCTGGCAAGCAGAAGAGTCCCCGCGACAAGCAGGAGTTGGTAGACTCCCAACGGTTCAATCAAGACATCCGTAATCATTCCTCCCAAAACAGCACCTGAGGAGGCGCCAAACGCAATGATCACAAAGATTCGTTTACCGGCTTCAGGCGTGTATATGTCATTAGCAAATGCCCAAAATTGAGCAACGACCATCATATTGAATATCCCTAGCCATAGGAAGAATATCACACCGAGGGGAACTCTTAAGAGCGCGAGAAGGTAAAAAACCACCAAACATCCCACAAAAAAAGAGGTCACCATATTGATCAACTGTCGACGGGGAAACCGACTTGCAAGCCCAGCATACAAAGGGACGATCCCAAGCAACAACAGGGCCTGTCCTGCGGAGGCATAGACCTTTATTTCGGCCCCTCCCCCTGCGAGAATCAAGGCTTCACGTACGGGCTTCATGATGTAATATGACGTGAGGATGAGGAATACATTCAGAAACAACAGGATAGCGGATGTCCCTTCACCCTCCTTGACTTCCGTAAAGAGGTTCAGGAATCTTTCGAGGTTATTTTTTGGGTGGGTTGTCGTCATAAAGAGATCTTCATTCTCAAATAGGTGCAACCAACTCGCACACGAAGAGAATGGTGATGAGGTCTTTTCAGAGTGACTGTCGGGAGGCCTACGTTATTTCAAACAGTTACGGAATGGGGGACCCCCTGGCTTTCCGCTTCAGAGAAGCGGGAAGAACAGCGGAGGGGGGAGGCATCACCCGTCAGTAACTGTTTTAAATGACCAGGCCGCGAGACTCGGAATCGACGAAAAGATTTCATCACCATTCGCTCGTTGTTCAACTGAGGTGTAAGCTCATATTATTGCGTACTCATTAACCGGATGAACCATATTATCGTGGCACCAAATCGTAGGGAAGCCTCGCGTAAACACCCTTCGGATCATTCAAGAGGGCGATTTGTTTCTTTAGGTTCTCCAGACTTTTGAAACCCTCCACTTGGGAAGATTGAGGCGTGAGTCCCAGCGTCTTCAGAATCTCCTCAGCAAACCCTCTCTTCTTCTGGTACTGAACGAGACTGTAATCCTCTCCAAGCCCTGCCCTCCCGGCAGCGGCATCAACGGCATCATAGAGTCCGCCCAACCGATCCACCAAACCAAGTCTATGCGCCTCCACACCGGACCAGACTCTTCCCTGCGCGATTCCCTCGAGAACCTCTCGATCCAGATTCCTTCCTTCGCAGACCTTGGTCAAGAACTCATTGTAGAAGAAGTCCACCAGCCTCTGAATCACAGCCAACTCCTCTTCTGTCTTGCTTCTAAAGATAGATGTCATATCCGCTTTTTCAGCGGTTCGCACCACATCCACACTGATCCCGACGCCATCCAACAGTCTTCCCACATTGGGCAGCATACCCCAGACGCCAATAGAGCCTGTGATGGTATTGGGCCACGCGATAATCTCGTCCGCGTACGCAGATATCCAGTAGCCCCCGGACGCGGCCACAGTTCCCATTGAGACCACAAGGGGCTTTTGTTGCTTGAGGAGTCGTGTCTCTCTCTGGATCACATCGATGGCAGTTACACTTCCCCCGGGGCTGTTCACTCGCAGAACCACAGCCTTGACATTCTCGCTGTTTCTGGCTTTGCGCAGCAACTTGGCCAGAGTGTCGCTCCCCACCTCATTTTCATCCGGTCCCTCAACAATCTCACCTTCGGCATATATAACAGCAATTTGGTTCTTTGATCCATGCCTCTCTGGTGTTATTGCCTTCCTGTAAGTAGCGATTGAGATCACATTTTTGAGTTCCTCTCCAGGCCTGGTCCCAGTCAACTCCCTCAATTCAGTGAGAACATCGTCAAAATAGACCGACTTGTCCAGAAGACCTTCCATCACTCCAGTTTCGGCCCTGAAGTATCCTTCGTCCGACATCAAGACATGCAGCCTTTTCAAATCTACATTTCTCGACGATGCAATGGCTTCCAGATAGACATCAGCAATATCGTTTAGGTATTTTTCGATCTGTTCACGATTCTCATCGCTCATTTTGTTTAAAATATAGGGTTCCACCGCGGATTTATACTTGCCAACACGAGTGACCTGAACATCAATTCCATATTTGTCAAATGCATTTTTGAAGAACATGATTTGAGTGGCCAAGCCATTGAATTCGAGTGTCCCAAACGGATTCATATAGAGGCGATCGGCCAGGGAGGCAACAAAGTAATTGGCCTCATCATAGGCGCTCTCAAAAGCGATAATCGGTTTTCCTGATTCCTGGAATCTCGCCAAAGACTCCCTTACCTCTTTCAAGGCCGCCCAACCTGAATAGTAGCCGGCATTTGGGACTTGCCCCGTCAAGTAGATACCCACAATACGGTCATCATTTGAGGCGGATTCTATGGAATCCAATACAGTCCGAAGAGTAATGGTCTCCCCTATATTATCGCCTAATGCCCCTTCCTGCACCACATCCTGGAGAGATCTTCTGGCGGGTTTGTCGGAAATGGGTATGGAGAGATCCAGGGTTAACACCGCTTTTTCAGGCATCTGGGGGCCCTTTTCAAACAACATAAGGACGCTAACCAAGAAGACAACAAAACAGACCATCAGAAAAGAAAAAACGAACAGTCCAAGAACCGTTGCAAATAGATGCTTAAAAAATGACTTCATTTTCATTCCTTTCTTAGTAAAGCCGACGGGGATACATCGGGTAGGACTATCGCTTTTGTGTATACAAGTGTAGGAAGAAACAAGGGGATATGTCAACCCTGATCCACCACCAAGGTGTCATCTCCCCGCAAAGCGGACTCTAAGGAGTAGCGTTGCCTTCGATCGCTTCTTTCATTCGACCTCCCTGTCGAGAGGCTCTCGACAGGCTTGCGGCGTATTACTGATATGCCTCAGTCGCACTCCTTGGCGCTCCCGTTAATTGCACGGGATTTTCCAAACTCAACTTGCAGGCACTTCACACCTTGCTAGTGCCCAGGGCCCTCCCAAAATAGAGTATCATCAGTCCATAAACGGAAATTTGATGGTGAATTTTGATCAATGGGAAAAAACTTATAAAAACATGTGGTTATGGCATATTCCTCACAGGTTTTTCAGGAAAAGCTGAAGGAACGAATTGCAAAACATGAGAATGTCCGGTAGATTATTCGTATGGATGCGAGCACAAGGTTCTAGGTATCGTATTCGATTTTTGAAATTGTCATCAGGGTGTTTCCGACTATTCATTTGAAACCCGGAGAAGATGGAAGCTGCTATGCATCACAAACATCTGACTGTTTTGTTCCTTTTGCTGCTCACGCTATTAGGAAACACCGCTTGCAGTACGACAAGCCATTCCGGACTCTTAGTTGCAGCCAATGGCCCTCATAGTAAGAGGCTTACCTTTCAGCAGGCCTACCTCCCCCGCCAGGGCAGTCCTAGACTCATACGAGAGTTGCCCGAAGTCGAAACCTGGCTTGATGACACACACTTTCTGGTCAAGGAAGAGAAAGGGTTTGGACCCAAAGTCCAGGCTAGATTGTTAAAGGTCGATACCTCCTCAGGTGTAGAGAGCCCTTTTCTCGATTTCTCAGCCCATAACGAGAACATGCCCGAGGACCTGAAGCTGGAGGATTTCGCCGATTGTTCCGAGGATTACTCACAGTTTGCCCTGAAACACAAAGAGAATATCTACCTATATGATGTTGAGACAAGAGGTCTGAAATCCATCGGCGATAATGCTGCAGAGGCAAAGAACATCACTCTCTCTCCCGACGCAAAGAAGATCGCGTTCACGCGGGACCACAACCTGTTCATCATCGATATGAAAAGCGGACTGGAACAACAACTCACTCAAGACGGATCGGAGACCGTGTATAACGGCTATGCGTCCTGGGTCTACTTCGAGGAAATCCTTGGCCGCGATTCCAAGTATAAGGCTTTTTGGTGGGCACCGGACAATGAGATGATCGCCTTTCTCCGGTTCGATGATGAGAGAGTCCCTGAATTTCCCATCTTCAACGCCGAAGGCACACACGGTAAGCTCGAAGTGACGCATTATCCCAAACCGGGAGATCCGAATCCCAAAGTCAGGTTAGGGATTGCACATGTGGACTCAGGGAATATTGTATGGGTCGACACGGATCCGGAAGCCGATCATTACCTGGCTTGGCCATCCTGGACGCCGGATTCAAGAAACCTCCTGTTCCAGTGGATGAATCGAGGACAGAATAACATCAAACTCTATTTGGCCGACCCGGCAACCGGCAAGAAGGTCGAGATATACGATGAGAGACAATCTGCCTGGGTGGAGTTTTTCGAAGACATTCACATCTTCAAGGACGGCAGCGGATTTCTGCTCAACTCTGACGTCAATGGTTGGCCTCATCTCTATTATTTCGATATGGAAGGTAACCTGAAGAAACGCCTGACCAACGGAGATTGGTCAGTCCGAAGCATTAAGCGAGTCGATGAGAAGAACGGGAAGGTCTATTTTCAAGGGACCAGAGACGAAAAGGCCGAAACGCATCTCTACCGGGTTGATCTGGATGCCAAAAAGATCATACGACTGACTGAAAATCCGGGGTCCCACAACTGTGAAGTCTCACCAGAAGGAACCTCTTTCGTCGATACCTACAGCAGCATCCATCATCCCGACAAACGGGAGATCAGGAAAGCTAACGGTGAATTACTGCACGCTCACGATGGCGCTAAACTCCCCATATTCGACGATTACGCCTTGGGGAAGGTCGAACTGTTCACCATCCCTTCCGGAGACGGATACGACCTCCCTGCCATATGGACCCTGCCCCCCGATTTTGACAAGTCCACAAAATATCCGGTGATCTTTGCCGTCTATGGCGGACCAAGCGCGGCAACCGTTAGGAATCGTTTTGGTCGACTGGACAAGCATTTTCTCGCTCAACACGGCATTATCGTTATTGCCGTGGATCATCGAGGCTCCGGCCACTTCGGGAAGACGGGCACGACGATGATGCACCGCAACCTGGGCAAATGGGAAATGCAGGACCTGATCACCGCTGTCAAGTGGCTTAGAAAAAAGCCCTTTATCGATCCTGATCGTATCGGGATCACGGGATCGAGTTACGGTGGCTATGCCACCTGTATGGCCTTAACTTATGGGGCCGATTATTTTACACACGGCATCGCAAGCTCCTCGGTCACGGATTGGACACTTTACGATACTATCTACACGGAACGGTATATGGACACCCCGACAGAGAACCCTGAAGGATATGAGTTCGGGTCTGTCTTGACACACACCAAAGGACTTAAAGGAAAATTGCTCATCACCCACGGCACTACGGATGACAATGTGCACATGCAGAACACCATGCAACTCATCTCCAAACTGGAGAACATGAATAAGGACTTCGACCTGATGATCTACCCCGGCCAGCGTCACAGTATTGCTCCCCCCAAACAAAATCATCTCAACCGGGAGAGCGTCCGGTTCTGGTTCCGTCATTTCTTAGACAAAGAACTGGATATCTATGAGGAGAAGGAGGAAGAATGAAACGGGTGGGAAAATGGACTTACGTCAGCCCTGAAGCCCTATTAAACTAAAGAATCCGGAGGGCAAATACCCTTCTTCCGGCCAAATGGAAAAAGGCATTTGATGAGGTTGCTGTAAGGTTTCATTGGAACCACAACCCTTGTGTAGTCAACGTGACAAAGGGTTTCTTAAAAGGGAATAAAGAAGCGAGACATAAAAGTAGGAGGAAATTATGGGAGAGAAACAGGAGACTTGGGTATGTGCACACTGTGGTCATAGTGCCGATGGGCAGTTTTCCGGGGATATTTGCCCCAAGTGTAATCTGACCTATTGGAAATGCGCAGAATGTGGCTATCTTCTTACAGCCGGCACACCGCCCAATGAATGCCCTCAATGCAAAGAGAAGTGTGAATTCAACAATGTCACATGCTACACGCCCGATTGTGGAGGGCCAGGGAATATAGATCCCAGGCTGTAGAAGAACGGAGAAGACCATGGCTCAGGAAGATCTCATTCTGAGGTGCACAAAATGTGGTGCAAAGAATCGGGTTTCAAAGACGCGATTGGGGGAGAGGCCCAGATGTGGCAAGTGCAAAGACCCATTGAAAGTGTCAGGAGCGAAATCCTCCCCTGTTGATGTGAAGGATCAGACATTCAACCATGAAGTCCTTTCCCATCACGGACCGGTTCTGGTGGATTGCTGGGCCCCCTGGTGTGGTCCTTGTCGCATGGTTGCCCCGGTACTTGATCAACTGGCATCTGAATATGCCGGCCGGTTAAAGATTGCGAAACTCAACACGGATGAGAATCCGGTCACAGCATCACAATACGGAATACAGAGTATCCCCACTATGCTCCTCTTTAAGAACGGACAACTGACGGGCCAAATAGTGGGGGCTCAACCCAAACAGGAAATAGAAAGGCAGATCCAGCCGCTTCTGTGAATTTGTTCCCTATATCTGTATCCATTGCTGTCCAAGAAGAATCTAAGAACGGTTTCTATTAGGCATAAGTGATTGATTTGACATGTTCATCAGATTCGATTGAAATGCAGGTTCCCCTCTATGCTTCGGAGCCAGGGGTCTGGGGGTCTCTTTTTAAATTCAAACCCACAAAACTCCTCTGCCCTTACCACCCCTATCTTCGGAACGAAAGTGTCTCCGGACAGGCACATACGAGGTCCGTCGCTTAAATAGAATTGTTCCGTGGGGTTGCTGCCATATATGCAAAAATGAGGTGCCGTTCCATCACCCCCGGACAAATGGTTTGAGCTTGAAAAGAGACCCTCAGACCCCTGAATTTTGGAAATTGCAGAACCCTCAAAAAAAACTGCTTGTCGGCTCTTCGAAAGTTTCAATGAAGATGGCTTTGCCGTATCCAACCATACTCTGATACTTCATGCCTCTCATTTGCATGGCTCCTCAGAAAGAAGAGGATTAGAGTTCTTCAGGCGCAAAAGATACAACATCGTCTATCTTTTTCGCATCGGCAAATATCATGGCAAGCCTGTCCACACCAAGGGCAATGCCCGCTGAAGAAGGCATATCAGAGAGAGCTTCAAGAAATCTCTTTGGAAAGGGATAGACGCTTTTTCCGAGTCGCTCCCGTTCGCGCCGATCCGTCTCAAACCTGGTCTTCTGCTCCCCGGCATCTGTCAACTCTGAAAAGGCATTGGCCAACTCCAGCCCCCCCATATAGATCTCAAATCTCTCGGCAAAATCCGGGGCCTCTTCTTTGAGTTTCGCCAAGGCCGCAAAGCTCGCCGGATAATCGTAGAGAAAAACAGGTTTGGATATACCCAGGTGGGGCTCAATCTCTTCCACCATTACCTCGTCGAAGCAGCCCTTTTTCAAAGCCTTCTTCATGGACAATGAGCTGTAACGGTCAAAGGCCTCCTCGACTGAGATCCTTTCCCAAGGTCCTTCCAGGTTGATATAGCCTTGCTGGTACAGGATACTTTGCCCAAAGCCAAGATCACGGGAAACAGAGAGGACCATCTCCTCACACTCATCCATGAGGGCCATGTAATCAAATCCCGCGCGATACCACTCAAGAAGAGTGAACTCGGAAAGGTGTTTCTTTCCCCTTTCCCCCTCCCGAAAACACTTGCATATCTGGAATATTTTAGGGTAACCGGCGGACAGCAATCGTTTCATGCACAACTCAGGTGAAGTATGCAGAAACACGTGACCGACTTTGACGGCGTCAATGTGGACTTCCGGGGCCGGAGCGGGGATAAGGTGGGGTGTTTCAATCTCCAGGTAGCCGTGATCAACAAAAAAATGCCGTATGGCATGAATAAGCCTGGCGCGCAGCCGGAGATTCTCACTCTTGGCTGCCAGTCTCTCCTGGTCCCCTTTGCCGGGGCTATTCTTTGACCCGGGTAACATACTCCCCAGTCCGTGTGTCTACGGTTATCTTCGTGCCTTCTTCGATAAAGGGCGGAACCCGCAAAACATAGCCCGTCTCCAGGGTAATCGGTTTGCTATCGCCCGAGACAGAGTCCCCTTTTGCCCAAGGATCAGCCTGGGTCACTGTGAGGTTCACAAAATTGGGCAAAGTAATTCCTATGGGCATATCTCCAAAAAGCAGGATATCCACTTCCAGGCCGTCAATAAGATAGTGCTTGGCATCTCCCACTTGTTCAGATGAAAGCATGGGCTGTTCGTAGTTTTCCACATCCATGAAACAGTATTCGTTATCCTGGTTGTAGAGATACTGCATTTTGCGTTCCCGAAGATCGGCTTTTTCGAAAGTATCGACAGAGCGGTAGGTCCGATCAACGATTGCCCCGTTGATCATATTTCTAAGCTTACAGCGGTAGAGGGCCTGGCCTTTTCCCGGCTTGGAGAACTGAAAATCGATGATGACATAGGGCTCATTTTCGAGCAGAATCTTGAGACCCTTCTTTAAGTTGCTGGCATTATACATGGGGCATTCCTTACTCAATAAGTGTGTGACTACTGTAAACCTCTAAATACCACGAGAGAATATATAATGGATTTGGGCAGATGAGTCAAAAGAAAACTGTTAAATATGTTGAAATGTTCCTTCGTTTTTTAATATAACCAGTCGGGAACCCTACTACCCACGTATCAGAGAAGCGGAGCAAAATATTTTGGAGGTCTGGACATGGAACAACTCAAGCAGAAGGCTGGAGAAGAGGCAGCTAAGCGCGTTATAAATGGTCAACGAATCGGTCTTGGAACCGGCTCAACAGTACGGTACTTTCTGGAAGCCCTCGGCCGTCGGTTGGCTGAAGGGGACCTATCCGACATTGTGGGGGTTCCCACCTCGGAGAGGACAGAGACGCTTGCGCGCTCTCTCAATATTACATTGACCACTTTGGAAGAGGCGTCTGTGCTAGACCTTTGTGTGGACGGCGCGGACGAGGTAGATCCTCAGCTGAATCTGATTAAGGGGCTTGGCGGCGCCCTTCTACGTGAAAAGATTGTAGCATCGGCCAGCCGATACTTCATTGTAATTGTCGATAAGGCAAAACTCGTGAAGGAGTTGGGACAAGATTGTCCTGTTCCGGTCGAGGTCCTCCCTTTCGGTTGGAACATTACAGCTGAGCAGATTAAAGTGATCGGCGGCAGACCCGTGCTTCGAATGGAAAACGGCTCCCCATACAAGACAGACCAGGGGAACCACATCTTGGATTGTCACTTCGGAGCGATTGGAAGCCCTGAGGAACTGGTACGACGACTCGATTCATTTCCGGGAGCGCTGGGACACGGACTGTTCCTGGGGTCTGCGAATGAGGTGATTACAGGGACGCCGGATGGAGTTGAAGTGCTTAAACGCTAGTGTCGCGTCTCAGAAGTAACTCGAATAAAGAAATACCTACTGCAGATTCAAAGGGGGGCATGGGGGTCTCTTTTCAGTTCCGCCACCCAAAAGATGCCCGAGCCTATAACCGCCCCCAAAGTGAGCAAGTCTCAGTGGACAGGCACAAAAAATGCCCGTCGCTGTGGCGACATTGCTTGT
>JAQYVR010000232.1 GCA_030145395.1 Desulfobacteria bacterium | reverse complement strand
ATAAAGCCACAACGTCGAAAGCCACAGTAAAAGCTCTCCTCGATGAAATCAAACTACGTGAAAATCTAGATTCCCACTTGCTCAAAACAATCGATGATGAAATTTGCAGGCAGAACACAAAGCTCCTTCAACTTGACACTGTAAAAAACCATTACTCACCTGAGCAACAAAAAATAAGAGACAAGAGAAACACTCTACTTGAAGCCAACGTCCTTGAACTCGAACAAGAGAAAAGAAAGGAATACCTTGAATGCTGGCGTGATTTGATGTTCATGAAAAAATATCTGCTTACATCATTGAAGGATTACTGGGACCTGGCCAAGAAAAGAAACCTGCTTTCATATGATGTGTCTCACCTCTCACAAAATGAAACCGGCAAAGGATATTGAAGAAACATGCAAGAAGCTCAAGCCTATCATCGGTGACGAGGCAGACAAGCTGTGGCACATGTGACCTGACCCCCGGAAATTCGGTCCAGACTTTAAGTTAGTTTTGTGGCATAATGATGGATGGAAGGAGGAGGTCAGGTCAGTGGAACCACTAGATATGGAGATAGAAAAGGCGGTGCCATTGCTGACCCTGCCTTTTGCTTTGCCAATATCTGAGAATGAATAATGCAAGTCGCCTACTACTTAAGCGCGATTTGATTTTCCTGCTGTGTTCGGTCTTCCTTGTGTCTTCTCCTGATGTAATAGAGAAGCGGCAAACAAGCCGCCAGGCCTATCAGCCCTAATAAAACCCAAAGCCAGAGGGGAAAGCCCTTTTTACCGGTCGAATGACCGCTGGAGCTGGTCCCCACACTAGGGGCCTCGAAACCGATGTCACCATCTCCGATGAAGTCAGGAAGAATGCCGTCACCAGTGCCACCGCTCCCTGACTGGGTAGCATCATGTACTACATCACTTATTTCGTCAATCTTATCGGTTAGCGACCCGCCTAATCCATACAAAGCAATCGCTGCCGTAAGCGCAACACCCACGAACAAGATCCCGTACTCAATTGAAGAGACAGCTGAGTCGCCTCGCAGGAAGCGGAACAACAGCCTGTCTGAACTTGTCAAGATCCACTTCATCTTCTCATTCCTAAGTCGGCATATTACGCGAATTAAATATCACTGCATAACGTACCTGTTTTACACTAGGACTCAGCACCGGGCGAAGTGCTTGTGTCAAGGAGAAAGGCCGCAACAATCTGAGATTTGTCCCCTTGGGCACCCTTAAACTTACGCCTCACCTATAGTGTGGTTTTGGATGAACCGTTCTATTTCAGCTTTCTGATGGCGTGTCAGTTTCTGAAATTGCACACTACTTCGCCTCAAGGTTCTACCATGGAGGAGGTTCCCATTAGCTACTGTGTGAAGCACTTCGTCATCTATTGCAAAATCCGCAACGGTCTTAAACCGCACACTGATTAAATAGAAATTATGTTCTGTCAATGATATGTCTAAAAATGATCCCCTTGGATGCGCTTCGCCAATGTAACGAAACGCAAGCCCGCCCACACCCATATCTGTGATCTTACCCAGTACCGCACTATGAACCCCGAATGAAACAAGGGAACCGGTGGAAACCTCGAATCGCCTGTGTTTCCTTTGCTCAGCTCGCTCATTCCCGGCGTTCATGCAATAACCTCCTTACCGGATTTGGCGTCAAGAATGTCAGAAGTTGCCTTGAAGACAACACGATCCTGTTGCGGGTAAAACACGGAGTCTGTCTGTCCTGGAGCTTGATTTATCGCTCGGCCTATATGTTGGGCTTGAAGAAACAGTTAACCACAACATACAGTGTATGTCAAGGGAAAAAGCCCCTGACGGGGTGTCTCTGACTCGCCGGAGGCTTTCTCTGTCTAAGGGCAGCGTGAGACCCTTTTCAGGCAGCCAAGGAGATCACCTTTACCGGGATTATTAAGTTAATTTGGTGCTAATGGAACTTCCAAGAGGTCCATGCGTGCTGGTGGACGGTGGGGGGATTCTTCAATAATCGTTTCGATGTGGGGAGTTAAGGGGGTGGTCGCAAGGGTGACGACTTAAAGACATCAACACAAAGAACCCCGATCCAAGTTGCCCCGATCCTACCAGTGGGCTGTAGAAGGCAATGGATGGGGGGCCTTGGAATCGGAGCGCAAAGTATAAAGGCGGAGCCATTTCTGA
>JAQYVR010000201.1 GCA_030145395.1 Desulfobacteria bacterium | reverse complement strand
TGGCTGCTTTCATTTTTTCTATCCAGCCACTGGGCAGATTATCCGATCCACGGTCAAAAAACAGTGGCACGATCTCATGCTCTATAAGGTTATATACATCACGGCTCTCGATGTCGTCCTGCAGCTGGTGATCTTCATAGGTTTCGCCGCGGCCAATGGCCCAGCCATAACTCTGGTCGTAGGCCTCGGCCCACCATCCATCAAGGGTGCTTAGATTCAAAACCCCGTTTGGAATGGCCTTCATTCCGCTGGTACCACAGGCCTCCAGAGGTCTCCGGGGAGTATTTAACCATACATCGCATCCCTGAAGTATCATACTGGCCACCCTGATATTGTAACCCTGGATGAATACAAAGCGGTGCCGAATATCTTCCCGATTAGCAAAATGAACAATTCTCCTGATAATCTCTTTGGCCTGGCCGTCCTCGGGATGGGCCTTGCCCGCCATAATAATTTGAACAGGACGTTCAGTATGGGTAAGTAGTTTGACTAGGCGCTCTTCATCTTGAAGGATAAGGGCCGCCCGTTTGTAAGCGGCAAAGCGCCGGCCAAATCCGATGGTCAGTGTCTCGGGGTTAAGCACTTCTGCACAGGTGTCGATTTCCCGGGCTGAGGCCCCCCAGTTTTTCAGCTGGGCATTAAGCTTCTGCCTTGCAAAAGCGACCAGGCGCTCTCGTCGCCTCTCATGAGTGCGCCACAGTTCTGAATCCGGAATTTGATCTACCCGCTTCCACACCCTCTGACTGTCCGGGTCTTCGATCCAGTTTGGTCCCAGATATCTGTCAAACAGCTCCGCCATATCCAACGAGATCCAGGACGGGATATGAATCCCATTGGTAATAGAGCTGATCGGCACATCTTCCGCGGGATTTTTTGGCCAGATCTTCTTCCACATATTCCGAGAAGTCCTGGCATGCAACCGACTCACTCCGTTGGCGTGGGCCGATAGCCTCAGAGCCAGCACGGTCATAGAGAAGGCCTCATGATCGTTGGTCGGCTCCAGCCGACCAAAGCCCAAAAACACCTTGAAAGCAATGCCTAGGGATTGGACATAATCGTTGAAGTGCGCGTGCATTAGTTCTGGTGAAAACGTGTCGTTTCCAGCCGGCACAGGAGTATGGGTCGTAAAGGTATTGGTGGCAATTACGAACTCCCTTGCAGCATCAAAAGATAGACCATGATCACTTCTGAGGATCCTAATCCGTTCCAAGGCGGAAAAAGCAGAATGGCCTTCATTCATGTGGTGTACGGAAGGTTCTATGCCAAGAGCCCGGAGCGCTCGAACACCGCCAATGCCCAAAACAATCTCCTGCCTGAGTCGCATCTCCCAGTCACCCCCATAGAGCCTGGACGTAATATATCGGTGCTCGGGAGCGTTTTCCTTGACATTGGTATCGAGCAAGTAAAGGGGTATTCGTCCCACCATTATACGCCACGTCTGGACTTTGACCGAGTCGCCACGGATGAACACCTCCACCATGATAGGGCTCCCGTTTTCATCTCTCATGAGCTGCACTGGCATGGTGGAAAAGTCATTTTCAGGATAGGCCTCTTGCTGCCACCCGTCGGCGTTCAAGTACTGCTGAAAATAGCCTTCATGGTAAAAAAGGCCAACGCCGACAACAGGAAAATTCAAGTCACTGGCAGACTTAAGATAGTCCCCTGCAAGGACGCCCAGGCCTCCGGAATAGATTGGCAAACACTCGGCCAGGCCGAATTCTGCAGAGAAGTAGGCAACGCGAAATCGGTCCACGTCTTGGGCTCCGGGCACCGGGGAAGGCTGAGCAGAGAGGTACTTTTCTAACTTCTCACAAAGACGGTCTGTCTGGGCCAAAAAGCCGGCATCTCCTGCCAGTTTCTCCAACCTCTCTTGACTGATGGCCCCTAGCATGTAGACCGGGTTATTTTTTGAAGACTCCCAAAGCTCAGCGTCCATGCGTCTGAACAGGTTTCCTGTGTCATGATGCCAGCTAAACCATAAATTATTAGCCAGTTTCTCTAAGGACTTTATCCTCTCGGGGAGCCTGGCTAGCACATTGAATATGTAGATCGCTTTCATGAGCGATTCTTTCCTTTGCATACTATCGCAAGTTTGGATTTGAGTTCTGCCAGGTCATAAGACTTAACCACATAGTGATCGGCTGCGACGGATTTTACGTCCTCTCTGTAAGAGTCGTAGGCTGTGTTCAAGATAATCGGAAGGCCTTGATAGGCATTGCGTATTTCCTGCAGCAAGTCCAACCCATCGCAGTCTTCCATGCGAATATCCAAAACCACGGCAGACGGCTGCATTGAGGCAATCAGGTCAAGAACATCCTTGCATTTTCCGGTTGTGATGACCTCGTAGCCCTCTTCTTCAAGTTCTTCCGCGCAAAGGGTCCTTATGCTTCTTTCGTCATCAACAACCAATACCTTAGCCATGATGTCCCCCTTTATTCTCTTATCTTCAGTACCGTCCGACTTGTGCCCTTCAAAAAACCCACACGGAACGCTGCCTTTTTGCTTGTTACAGACAACCTTGCACCAGACAATTCCAAGAGCCCAAACGATGGAAAATTCGTATTTCTTATTTGAGGTTTACAGGCCGAAAAGGACCTAGTATTCTTCCATCCCAACATCCCACATTGGGCCAAAGCTTCTATGGCTTTGCAAGTAGCACCCCTTCTATGAAGGGATCCAGGTTCCCATCCAAAACATCGTTGACATTCCCAATCTCAAGATTGATTCGATGGTCCTTTACCATCTGGTAAGGTTGCAAGGTGTAGGACCTGATCTGGCTCCCCCAAGCAATTCCTTCCTTTTCCTTATAATCTGCCTGTCTTGCGTCTGCCCTTTTCTTTTCCTCGCGTTCATACAGCCGCGACTTCAGAATCTTCATGGCAATAGCTTTGTTGCGGTGCTGGGAAGACTCCTGTTGGGATTGTACCACTATACTGGTTGGCAGATGGGTAATGCGAATAGCGGAACTGGTTTTGTTAACGTGCTGCCCTCCTGCACCGCTCGCACGGAAAGCATCGACGCGCAAATCCTTGTCCTCAATGTCTATCACAACCTCCTCGTTCACTTCCGGAGAAACAGAGACCGAGGCAAAGGAGGTGTGTCGACGATTATTGGCATCGAACGGGGACAAGCGTACAAGGCGATGAATCCCGGCCTCGCCCTTCAGATAACCATAGGCATATGGACCACTGGCAATAAAAGTGACACCCTTGACGCCAGCTTCTTCGCCCGGCTGAAAGTCGACAACGGTGGTTTTGTAGTTCTTGCGTTCGGCCCAGCGCAGGTACATACGAAAGAGCATATCTGCCCAGTCTTGAGCTTCGGTCCCCCCTGCGCCAGGATTGATCGAGACAATAGCATTTTTTGCATCATCTTTGCCATTAAGCATCCGTGCCAGAGTCATTTGACTAATGGCATCTTCCAGCCCATGAAGTGTTTCTGAGACCTCTTGAACGGAGGTTTGGTCATCCTCCTCAACGGCAAGCCCTAAAAGGATCCCAGCATCGTCCAGCTCATGGGTGATCTTTTGCCAGGAATCGATTGTATCGGAGATGGCGGTTCTTTCTCTTAGGATGTCTCTGGTGTCCTCCGGAATATCCCAGAAGCCCTCCTTAGATATGATCTCTTCGATTTCCTTAAGCCGTTTTCGTTTTTCATCTAAGTCAAAGATAACCCCGGAGCTGTTCCAGTCTATTGCGAAGAGATTCAATTTTGCCTTCTAGTTCAAATGACATGGCAATGCCTCCTTAATTGTGTGCAACACGTTCCTGTTATTCTGGGTGCACGAAAATTCTACCGCTACTCCATAGGTTGGCAAGAAATGACTGCGTCAGCTTCCCGTTTTAAGCAGTCAACTGTATCCATGCCTAAAGATCTATGGTCGAAATATCATGCTGTATGTATATCTCTTTGTTATCCATCTGAGTGAACTGATTACATGGTCTCAATCACAGATCATAGTTTGAGTTAACAAACATCAACAGAGGCTATCTGTGAAGGAATCTATTCCGAAAAGCGGCTACCCAAATAACGAGACCAATCAAAATGCACGCTACGGCAAAAATATCTCCGTGGCGAGCATAAAAGCTCTTACTGCTCATCATGGGCAACGAACGGGTTCGAATCGCCTCTTCAAACAGAGGGGTTTCGTCCAAGAGCCTCCCCACAGGATCGACAAATGCGCTAATACCGGTATTAGCTGCCCTGACCACCGCCCGGTGGTTTTCAACCGCCCTGAATACAACCATAGAAAGATGCTGATAAGGGGCGCTGGATTTACCAAACCAGGCGTCATTGGTTATGTTGATCAACAGTTTAGCACCGTTTTGAACCATTGAACGTGCCAGCTCTGGAAAGATCGCCTCAAAACAGATCAAGACCCCCACCCTGTCGTCACCCCATGACAGGACCTGGCCCTCCTCGCCGGAGTCAAAATCCCCGACTGCCTCCACCATCTTTCCCAGGAAAGGGAAATAGCGCTTTAGCGGCACATATTCCCCGTAGGGCACCAAATGCACCTTATCATATTTGCCCATGACCGTGCCACTTGGGTCGACCAAGTAGGCACTGTTATAATAGCGCATTCTTTGACCAGTTTTACGGAAGGAGGGACTCCCAAGAAGAAAATAGGCTCTGGAAGCGCGAACAAGCTCCAGAGTCTCTGTGGTGAGATCCCCATCGTGCAAAAAGTAAAACGGTAGCGCAGTTTCAGGCCATACTATAAGGTCAGGACCGGTCTTCAGGGCGGCGGCAGACAAGGTGCCATATCGTTGGAGGGTCTCATGTTGAAAAGAAGGAAGCCATTTCACGGACTGGTCAATATTCCCCTGCACCAACGCAACAGCACGCTTGGGCGCGGTTTCAGCAGCCCCGTCAATTTTTTCCATGCGCCAGGTGCCGTAGGTCAAAGAACCAGCTATCATCAAGGCAACACCAAAGACTGGTTTCCAGGCAAAGGCCCTGTTCCTCAAAATGGTTTCCCAGACTTCAAAGAGCGCACAGTTGACGGCCATAATCAGGGCTGACAGCCCATACACGCCAAATATATCTGAAATCTGGATCAGGTGCAACCGATTATATTGCGAGTGGCCGAGGTTCTCCCATGGAAATCCAGACAGAAGCAATGACCTGACGTACTCCAGGGCAGTCCAAAAGAAAGGTGCGGTCAAATAATAGGGAAAGGATCTTGCCCGAAGCTGGTTGACAACCAATGCAAAGAGCGCCGTATATAGACTGAGGTAGAGCACAAGCAGCATGAGTACTACGGCGCACAGTACATACGACAGTTGGCCATAATGGTGCATGACGCCGGCAATCCAGTAAAGAAGCGTCACATAATGGACCGTTCCAGCGAGGAACCCCAACTTAAAACCTGCCGAAGGAGGGAGGTCCTTTATAGAATGGAAAAGCGGAACAAAGGCTATCCAGGCAAGGAATCCCCAGCTGATATGCGGAAACGAGGCCGTCAGCAGCACGCCGGTTGCAGCGGCCACCACAGCGTCAAACGGCCTTATCCCCCATACCGTACTTTTCACAAGCAAACCCCTTATATCTTTCGAAAATATTCTTGTATAGATAGCACCTTCTGTGGCAGAACAAAAGGACAAATCCCTATAACCCAGCGTTTTCGTCGTGGGGATACGCAATGGTACTAATCTTGAACGGTATAGAAAACTTACACGGTTCCCAGCCTTTTTTCAGCCTATTTGTTGTCGGGGAATAGCCGAGCAAGCTTGTATTTGGCATGAGGACAATCTCGGCAACCACCCCTTGACACTCCTGAACAATTTGTTTATTATTTAACATTGAGCAACATTTCGGGAAGCGACTCAAACATTCTGTTATTTCAGGAAGTTAGGTCATTATAAGGATTGCGATCTGTCCGTTATGGAAGCCCCTCCTCACGAATTTCTCGGTAGCATGGATATTTCCATGCACCTGCCCACTCTGCCCAATATCCTTCTGAAGTTAATCGATGTCTGTAACACCGAACCAGACTCCATTAAGGAAATATCTCAAATTATAAATAAAGATGCTGCCTTAAGCGCAAGAGTTCTGTCGATAGTCAATTCTGTCTGTTCCTGCCCGCCCAATAAGGTGACCAATATTGATCAGGCCCTACTGCTCGTCGGGACTAACTCCATTAAGAATATTGCCATAAGCGCTTCTGTACACCATGCCTTTGACCAGGCAAAGGACAAGTCCATCGTACCCATGTTGAAGCAGTTCTGGTCGCACTCCTTGATGTGTGCTGCCTTGGCTAAGCTTATTGCCGAGAAGACTTCGTATCCGACCCCTGATGAGGCGTTTTTGTCGGGGCTTCTGCATGACGTCGGGAAGTTAGTCTTGTGGGCAAACCTATCAAAAGAACAGCACGCCAAGGGCCTTGAACCATCCATTGAATACTCGGATATGCTTTTGGCAAGCGAAACAGAGTCCGGAACCTCTCACTATGAGGTCGGGGCTTTGATGATAAATCAATGGAAGCTACAATCGTTTATGGCTGATGCAGTGCGATATCACCATGAACCAGTGGACAGGATTATGGATGCCCTTCCGTTGGTGAGGATTGTATTTGTGGCGAACGCCCTATGCACAGAATCTATTCAAGAAACTGATGCCGGTCTGAAGGCGGCAGAAGAGGTTTTTGGGTTTGCCCGGTCTGAAGTGGAGGGCCTTTTATCACTGGCCACGGAAGAAGTGAAACAGGCGGCAGAATCATTGGATATAGAGCTTGAGCTTCAAGGCGCCATGGATGGATCAGTCATTGAAAAAGACGCCGAAAAGCAGAAAGAACTTGTCCGGGCAGTCAGGCAGATTTCTCTCCTTCAAGGTACTCTCCAAAATGTACTCCAAGCCCATGGTGAGGAGTCCACTCTGAAACTTGCCATACAAGGTCTTCAGGTCTTGTTTGATGTGCACGATGTCCTCTTTTTCATGTATGACGAGGAGAGAGATGCACTGGTTGGAAAAGATGATACAGAATCGGATCAACATGTCCGGGTCCAGGAATTCGTCATTCCCGTCCGAAGAAGAAAGTCTCTTCTGGCAAAGTCACTTGTACAAGGAACACCTCTGGACTCTTTTGGCCATTTGTCGGAAGTTGATCTTAGCATCATAGACGACCAACTCATTCATCTATTAGGGAAAGATGGTATGTTGTGTCTTCCCATGTTGGCCCACAGGAAGTTTGTCGGTGTGATTGTTCTCGGCATGGATGAAATGAAGTTGTCCAATCTGTCGGAGGAGGCAAATCTCTTAGCCTTGTTTGCGCAACAATTAGCCTTGTACCTGCATGCCGAAAATGCAAGACAGACTCGGGATAGGTCAATTCAATCTGAACGCCTGACAGCTTCATCGGCCTTGGCCAGAAAAGTGGCCCATGAAGTGAGTAATCCGTTGGGTATCATAAAGAACTACCTCAAGATTCTTGGACTTAAACTGGCCCAGGATAGCCCAGGCCAAGAAGAAATAGGAATAATCAACGAAGAAATCGATCGTGTTTCCACCATTATTTCTGAGCTATCCAATTTTTCTGAGCCTGGGGTGCAGCACAAGGAGATGGTGGATATCAATACCCTGATATCTGACCTCATCAAGATCACCCATGAATCTCTCATGTTGAACTCTGGTATCAAAGCCCACCTTGACCTGGGGCCATCGTTGCAGTCGGTGGTGACAGACAAGAACGGGCTAAAACAAGTCCTTATTAATCTCATTAATAATGCGGTTGAGGCTATGCCTGAAGGAGGAAATCTTTATATTAATACTCGATCTTTCTCCGATGGTCTTGGAGACAAACTTGAAAAGGATGCAAAGGCAGAACAGCAATATGTGGAAACTACCATCAGAGATGACGGTTCGGGCATCCCCGATATGATAAAGCTGAAGTTGTTTGAACCTTTCGTTACCACAAAGGGTGAGGGACATGCGGGGTTGGGTTTGTCCATCGCCCATAGTATTATCCAGGAATTGAATGGAACAATGACCTGTGAAAGTGACGAGACAAAGGGAACAACCTTCAAAATTGTCATGCCCACAGGGAAAAAGGAGCGCCCCTAGCTTGCGGAGGTGACGATGTCTTATGCGCCAAAGGTCCTGATAGTTGATGATGAACCTCGTATGTGCGATAGCCTGAAGGTGCTGTTAAACAGCCAGGGCTATGACACGCAGACAGGTCACAGTGGTCAAGAAGCTATGGAATGTCTTGCTAAGGATAGGTTCGATCTTGTTCTGCTGGACATCGTGATGCCCGACATGACTGGCCATCAGCTTATGGACTATATAAATAGTCAAGACCAAGAGACAGTGGTTATCCTTATGACCGGGCATGCCTCCGTGGACTCGGCTGTCGAATCCTTAAGGAGAGGCGCGTACGACTATCTGAGAAAACCCTTTGACTTTGACCAGCTTCTGAACAGGGTGGGCAATGCACTTGACCAAAGTAGATTGAAGAAGGAACATGAACTTGTCAGCGGAAAACTTGAGCTAACGGAAAGGCGATACCAATATTTGGTCAATGCTTCCCCGGATATTATTTACACCCTCAATGCGGACGGAATGTTCACATTTATTAGTGGCGCTGTCGAGTATCTTCTTGGCTATAAGAGTAACCAGTTGGTTGGCAAACACTATACCTCCATCGTATTTGAAGACGATATGGGCAGAGCCAAATGCCATTTTAACGAGAGGAGAACCGGTATACGCGCCAGTACAGGTGTAGAATTGAGACTAAAACGTCTCCAGGACCTGAGTAGCCGGAATGGATATTTGACGGTGGAGTTAAAGGCTATGGGGGTCTATGATCTACCGGTTGTACAAGAAACCAAGGAGTTTAGAGGGACTTACGGAGTGGCAAGAGACATAACCGATCGTAAACGCCTTGAAGCTCAATTACTACAAGCCCAGAAGATGAAGGCGATTGGAACGCTTGCAGGTGGCGTTGCCCACGACTTCAACAACTTGCTCATGGGTATAGAGGGACACACCTCTTTGATGTTTCTGAATGTCAATGCCGACAATCCCCATTTTGAACATGTAAAGGGGATTGAGGATATGGTGAAACGAGGGGCATATTTGACAAAGCAACTTTTGGGTTTTGCTCGGGGCGGGAAATACGAGGTCAGGCCTACTGATCTCAACGAACTCGTCCAGAAGAGTGCAGATATGTTTGGTCGCACAAAGAAGGAAATCAGAATACACAAAACAAGTGACGATGATGTGTGGACAGTCTCAGTAGACCGGGCACAGATCGAGCAGGTGCTGTTAAATCTCTATGTGAATGCCTGGCAGGCGATGCCAGGAGGCGGTGACCTTTATATTCGAGGGGAAAACGTCACACTTGACGAACATGCTGCTACTCTTTTTGGAGCAGGACCTGGCAATTACGTTAAGGTATCCGTGACCGATACTGGCGTTGGCATCGACGAAGAGACACAACAACGCATCTTCGAGCCCTTCTTTACTACCAAGGAGATGGGTCGGGGAACCGGCTTGGGACTGGCTTCTGCTTATGGCATCATCAAGAATCATGGCGGAATCATAAACGTTTACAGCAGAAAGGGGCAAGGGACCACCTTCAACATTTACCTCCCTGCAGCAGCAGGGTTGATAAGTCAGCAAAATCCAGAAGACAGAGAAATAGAGGTCCAGAAGGGACACGAGACAGTTTTACTTGTGGACGATGAGGATATAATCATTGATGTTGGCGAAAAAATGCTGAAACAAATGGGTTACAAGGTGCTACTGGCCAACAGCGGAAAGACGGCACTGGAAGTCTACAAGAGGAACAAGGACAAAATTGATCTGGTTATCCTCGACATGATCATGCCAGACATGGGTGGCGGTGATGCCTATGACACACTCAAAGGGATCAACCCGGACATAATAGTTCTCCTTTCAAGCGGATACAGCATAAACGGCCAGGCCACCGAGATACTGGAACGGGGCTGTGATGGCTTCATCCAAAAACCCTTCAATATGAGTCAGCTGTCCCAGGCAATACGAAAGACCCTCGACAATTGAGAGAATGCAGGGCCTGTGCTTCCTCATCTTTCCACGTTCATCGGAACTCCCACGGCTGCAATCTTCGGGCCTCCGAATCCAAAGAGATGGTCGCCATTGGCTGGCGCCACAAAGATTTTCAGAGGGGCCTCGGACTGCACCCCCTGTTTTGAAATGGAGGCGGTGGGGTGTGACGATCCTCAATGCCTCAATGGTGTGTCAATGAACATGGTGCTCGATGCCGTGAGAAAACTGGCATCCTGAGACGGAAGCTGTGATGGAAAATGCTCGCCAGGCTCAAGTGCTTGATAGATTCTTGGGATCGGCCCTCGGAACCTTTGTGGGAGATACTCTGGGCGAGCCTGTGGAGGGTTGGCCTCACAGGGCTATCTACAGCCGGTTCGGGCTTCTTGATGCAATGGTTCGGGAAGAAGCACATTACACTGACGATACGCAGATGATGATAGGAATCCTGGAGACCCTTGAAGAAAGAGGAGGGTTCGATCCCACAATATGTGCCGGGAAATTTCAAGAAAACTTCGAGCCATCGCGTGGCTATGGCCGACGCATCTTTGGCGTCGTGGAGAGGATCAGGGAGGGCATTCCCTGGGATCAGGTGGGTACAGACAGTTATGGTAATGGTGGTGCCATGAGAATAGCCCCCATCGGTTGTTTTTACCACCGTGATCTGAAAGCCCTCAAAGAAAACGCCATCCTGAGCGCTCGCATCACGCACAACCATCCGGAAGGGCTGGCTGGCGCAGTAGCCCAGGCATCAGCAGTAGGACTGGCGCTTCAACACGGCCTGTCCCAAGAACCGATCAAGCGGATGAGTTTCCTGGATAGGATAGTGACCCAGGTAAAGGATGTAGACAAGAGATTTGCCGAATATCTTGATAAAATCAGATCGATTCCCGGTGGGTCCGTGATTGAAGTTATTGAGGGAATCACTGGCTCATACGGACTAAGTTTGAGGGCCATCGAGTCGGTACCAGCAGCTCTTGCTGCCTTTTTGTTGACCCATAGCTTCCGGGAAACAGTCATATCGGCAGTCAACTTGGGTGGTGATACAGATACCATCGGTGCCATGGCAGGTGCGGTGGCAGGTGCTTACTATGGATATGACCAGATACCGCAGGAGTGGTTGAATTCCCTTGAAAACGGAGCCAAAGGGCGGGATTATGTGGTCAATTGTGTAAAGAATATTGTTTCGTCGTTGTCGAGTTCTCTATGAGAATTTGGGCTTGTCCGGTATATTACTTGGACAGCAATCACGACCAAACAATTACAAGGGGCTCACTTTTCATAACAAACTTGTAAAGATTATCTAACCGTCGTATTGTCCCCTTGAACAGGAGGATATGTCTTCCTGTCCCCAGTTCCAAGCTGTTTTGTGAAAGGTTCAGAATAAACCACGGGAATTCTGTGAGGTGATCTTTTATGAGCACGGACAAGACGGAAGACCATCGCCCTTGGGGTTACTACCAGGTCCTTTCAGATGAGCCGGACCACAAGGTCAAGCGGATCATCGTCTACCCGGGCAAGCGGTTGAGTCTGCAGCGACACCGCCGCCGGGCGGAACACTGGTACATTTTAAAAGGAACGGCGATTGTGACTCGGGATGATGAGGAACTGCGCCTCAATGCCAGTGAAGCTGTTGATATTCCTCGGGGAGCTATACACCGCGTCATGAACCCCGGTACCGAGGATATGGCCTTTATTGAGGTGCAAACTGGTGATTATTTTGGTGAGGATGATATTGAACGGATAGAGGACGACTTCGGACGAGCATAGTAATAACGCGTTGCAGAACGTTCAATTTTGTTGGGAATCTCTGCAGTCTATATGAATCGGGACAAGGGATGCACACGCTGTTGAAATTGCAGCTCCCTGCAGCAGTTCAATGAGTCGAAAACAGGACTTCATTTTACAAATGTTGACGGACAAAGCTTGACATGAACGAGAACGAACTAGACCTGGTTGTAGTTATTATGGCCGGAGGGGTTGGAACAAGATTCTGGCCGCTGAGTACAGAGGAAAAACCAAAGCAGTTCCTTAACCTGTTTGGCGACCGCACCTTATTACAGAAGAGCTTTGACCGCGTTTCCAATCTCGTGACGCCTGAGCGGATACTTGTTCTAACCAATGCGGCCTTTGTATCAATAGTAAAGGAACAGCTTCCCCAAATTCCAGTCGAAAATATTATAGGGGAGCCCACAAGACGAGATACTGCTGCTGCCGTGGCTCTTGCTGCGGCGTTGTGCCGCAAACGTTTTGGCAACCCTGTCATGGCAACACTGACCGCAGACCATCTGATTGAACCTGTTGATCTATTCCAGAAAACTCTCCTCTCAGCGGCGCGCAGGGCAGTTGAGGATAATGCTCTGTACACCTTCGGCATTGAGCCAACCTACCCGGCCACAGCGTACGGGTACCTGGAACGTGGCCCACAGATTGTAGATGATCAGGGGATTGAACACTTCCATTTAGTTCGCTTCAAGGAAAAGCCTGATGTGGAAACAGCCCGGCAGTATGTCGAGTCGGGCAGCTTCTATTGGAACTCCGGTATGTTTGTCTGGACTGCAGATGCCATCTTGAAACAGATCGAGACCCATCTGCCGAACCACGCCAAAGTCCTTTCCGATGCTGTTGTCTTTGATCAGACGCCACAGTGGAATCATGCCCTCAAGGCGGCATTCGAGTTGCTTGATCCTGTGTCAATTGATTTTGGAGTGATGGAGAAGGCCCAAAAAGTGTGTTGTGTGGCGTCCAGGTTTTCCTGGCGTGATGTGGGGGGCTGGATAGCACTGAAAAGCTGCCTTCCCGAGGATGAAACAGGCAACTACTGCAGAGGAAAAACTCTAACGCTAGATGCAACCAATAATCTGGTATTCTGCGAAGATCCAGAAGACACCACGGTTTTGATCGGTGTGAAAGACCTGGTGATTGTGCGTGCAGGATCACTAACCCTAATAACTCACAAGGATCGCGCTGAGGATCTGAAGAAGCTTGTGCAGTCTATGAAAAAGAAATAGGCTATAGAATGTTGCCTTGCAACGATTTGGGTAATAACTTGTCAGAACTTGACATTTTGAGCATAAATCTGATAGTGTGCTTCACAAAGTAGGACTGCACATTTTTCCGGGGGATGGTCTGGCTAAAGGAGGAAACAAATGGCAAAAAAGATCTTGGTTGCAGTCGATGAATCGAAGAACTCCATGAAGGCGGTTGAGTATGTAGCAAAAAGCATGCAGCCTGCAGGAACTGTCACATTACTTAGTGTTATTCCCGACGCCACTGCGGCATGCGACCTGGACGGCCCCTCCCTTACACCTCTATTTAAGCAAAGTAGGAAGGCATTTTGTGCCATAGAAGACACCAAGAAAGAACACTTAAAAGAGCTTATGGAAAAAGCGAAGAAAGTTCTGGTGGAAGCAGGTTATCCTTCCAAGAATGTGACTGTAAAAATCCGAAAGAAGAAGTCTGGTATAGCGAGAGATATCTTAAAGGAAGCCCAGAGGGGGAAATACACGACCATTGTCCTCGGCAGAAGGGGCTTGTCCGCTATCAAGGAGTTTCTATTTGGAAGTATTTCCCATAAAGTAGTTCAACTTGCAAAAAATGTCTCTGTCATAGTGGTTGATTGACTACACGATTCTGTTTTAACTGAACGTCTCCGGAATGGGTTTTCTTCCGGAGATTTGTTTTTCGGCGCCTCTCGCAGGCATATATTATTTCGGTTTGTTTGACACCCCAGTATCTGGAGGTCCTGTTGGACGATCCATCGTCGATACTTCTCCTGGCGCTCCTCATTCTTCTACTAATCTGTTCGGGTTTCTTTTCTGGAACAGAGACGGCGCTCTTTTCTCTGAACCGCGTTGAGCGACGGCGTCTCAAGGAAGGGAAATCAGTCCATTCGCAGCTCATTGCAAGGGCGCTGCAGCGACCTCGTGAACTGCTTTCAACGATCCTCTTTGGGAACACTCTCGTCAATGTGGCCACATCCGTAACGGCAACTCTTCTATTCCAGAAACTCCTCACCGCGCACAGCCTTGCAGCAGCAATTGTTGTGGACTCACTCCTGGTGCTTTTCATTGGAGAGATCATTCCCAAGACAATCGCGGTCAACCAGGCCATGCCTTTGTCGCGTGCTGCCATTAAGCCGCTTCACTTCTTTGCAAAATTCTCCAGTCCCTTGGTATGGGTTTTTGACCGTTCCACCAGGGGGATCCTTCGGGTACTCAAAGTCCCTGAGGAAGCCGGCGGGGCACTGAGTCCATCGGAGGTAGAAATCCTTTTCGACGAAGCCGGCCGAAGGGAGACCATCACCCCGGAGGAACGGCGTATTGCAGGCAACATCATGCGCTTTTCAGAAACTACTACTGAAGAGATCATGACGCCCCGCGTGGATGTTGCAGCCGCCCCCCTCAACATCTCCCGTGAAGCGTTGGAACAGGTCATGATAGAAGCGCGCCATTCACGCATCCCTATCTACGAAGAAAGCATCGACCACGTGGTGGGCTTTGTGAGCACAAAGGAATTCTTCCTAAATCCTAACCGGGAGATTCGTGAACTCCTCAAGCCGGTCGCCATCTTTCCCGAGGGTGCAAGGGTTCATCGGGTCTTTCGCCATATGCAAAAGAATTTGCTCAATATGGCAGTGATAGTGAACGAGTATGGCATAACCTCCGGGA
>JAQYVR010000156.1 GCA_030145395.1 Desulfobacteria bacterium | reverse complement strand
GAATCGTTGATTGTTTTCCCCGCCGCCTGCCCGGTCCGCATCTCCAACAACACTAATCGAACCAAGGCCTCTTCTCTGGCCTCTTCGGCGCTTCTAAGCTTTGACGATAGCCTATCTATATTTTTGCTCAACGCTGTGTTTTCGGAACGGACTGACCTGTAGGACACCGCTGAATAGATGAAGACAACCAAAATCACAACAAGACAGGCTGTCGAGGCAAGGAGTAAAGGTTTTGTAAGATGAAGAGAGACTATTTTTCCGAGATCACCGACCAGAAGGATCGTCCAGCTCCTCGGGTCTTGGAAGAAACGCTCAGGGATTCTTATTCTTGAATGCTGTGCCATGTTTCTTGATAGATCTTCCATTCATTCCCGATGTGTTTGAGCCGAAGGCGCTTGGTACCCACAGCCTGGTATCCACTCGAATCGTATTGTTGCAGGAAGGTTGCCGTGCTTCGTTCCAAACCCTGCTCAATGTTTAGGTCTTCAACTCCAATACGGATCCGGTCATACTGTCTGTTCAGGCTCTCTTTGTAACGTATCCAGGCCTTCAGATCCATCTTCTGTGCCTGAAAATCCGGGGCATAACAGGCACGGTATCGGTGTATATCTTTGGAACTCCAAGCATCGGCCCATTCGGCAACCAGATCCACAATGGCTCTGTGGTCTGTTAATAGCCGGTCAAAGCGATTCACGGCGGCAACTAGCGGAGGTTTTTCACCACGGTTGGGGTCATCGGGCCGAGATATTTCAGCCGCAATTTTCCAGGCTCTACCGCTCTTTTCCAGGAAGAGTTGCTTGGTGTTGACCGACTTCATCTGATGATCTATGTCTATGACCTGATCAAAAAGGGCAACAGCACATGGGTTCCCTCGCAAAAGGGTCAAGTTTTGAAGGCTCACGTTAAATGAGAACTCATCATCTTGCCGGAAGGTGCGAATCCTATCCCACGCTTTCTTAAGGGAGTCAATATTCCTGTTCGGCTTGCTGTAACATGCCCTAAAACTATCCCAGTCTCCTTTGACAAAAGCAGTTTCCCATTTACGCATAAATCTTCTGAGACTTCTTTCGTCTTTGAGTCGGTTCTCGGCAGGTGTCATGTTCAGCTTTTGCGCAACAATAATTGGTGTGCGATTCAGTTGGATATATCGGGAGAGCACTTCGAGATCGTCATTGTTCATGGCTATGCAGCCACTTGAATCTCGGGGCTTGATCGGCTTGTCACTCCCGTGCAGCCAAATGTTATTTCCCTCACGCTCGAACTTGCGATCCGAGAAATTGGGATAGTCCATGACAAAGGCCCTTATGCCATAGATGGGAGCCAGATGCTCTTTCTCAAAGATTTTTGTGAAAAAGTAGATTCCCTCCGGAGTCTTCAGGTCTCCGGACTCCTGCTTTCTTCCCGTAACTTTACCCGTGGAACAGGAAAACTCCTTCTTCAGAGAAAAAGTGTCCTTGTACTCGTACAGCAGGAGACGCTGTGTTTCCTTCTCAACAAGTATCACAAAAGCCGCGCCATCCTCAGGACTAAAGCTGACAAGTGGATAAGGAATCAGTTCAGATGTTTCTGAGGCAAGGACCGCAGAAGGGCGCAAAAGGACAAGTAGACATAGACCAACGAAGATCAGTATAGTGCGGGGAATTCTTGAAATGAATGTCATCGAAATCCTCATGTAAAAAGAATAGACTCTCTGTATTATCTAGATTAATCCCATTTCCTTCTGTCATCGATCTTCCTATATTCTTCAGGTAACGTGCCCCTGTCAAGGAAACTGACCTTTCCGCGCACCCGCATGCTGCTTGGGATAGCCGCTTCAATCCGTTTGGCAAGCTCTTCTGTCGCCTCGCAGCCCTCCCTAAGTTCCACAGCAAAGGCCATCTGGTCTACATGGGCCTCGCGGGTCACCACCACCTGATACCGATCGATTTCAGGAAACTTGGTTGCCACTTCATCTACATTCGAAGGATGAATAAACATCCCCTTAACCTTGGTTACCTGGTCCAGACGTCCTAGGATTCTTACCAGCCTATGGGCTGTCCTGCCGCATGAACAGGGTTCATCTGTGTAATAGGAGAGATCTCCGGTGCCAAACCTAATCATGGGATAGACTTTGTCAAAGACCGTTGCTACGACTTCTCCCGTCTCACCAGGTCCAAGTTGACGGCCCGTATCAGGGTCCACGATTTCCACAATACAATTATAAGGAAAGTGCATTCCGTCTTTTTCGTAGCATTCATAGGCCAAGCATCCTACGTCAGCGGTACCGTATCCCTGGCGAACAATCATCTCAAAGGAGGCCTCCAGTTCATTACGGAGGGACTCGGGGAGCATCTCGCCGGCCACGAACCCGACTTCCAGATTGAGATCTCGCTGTAGGTCGTACTCTGCCTCTTGGGCCTTTTTCGACATGGCAACCAGAAAACTTGGGGTGCCTACATATGCTGTGACCTTAAGGTCATGCATCAACCGAACCTGGAGTTCGGTATTCCCAACACCACCCGGAGTGGCGATACATCCCAACCTGTGAAGCGCGTCCTCAAACCAGAAGGCTGGGGGAACCAGGTGGTAACTGAAGGTAATCTGGCCGATATCTCCTTTGCGAAAACCGGCTGCAAAAAAAGCCTGAGTCCAACGATCGTTTTGGCTGTGAATCTCTTCGGGTTCATAGATGGGACCGGGGGACATGCATATCCGCTTCAACTGATCCATGGGTAAACCGAGAAAGCCGCCAAAGGGTGGGTCACTCTGTTGGAGTTCAGCCAATTCGTGCTTGTGTGTAATAGGAAGCCTCTCCAAATCCTTGACCGTTTTGATGTCACCGGGCTTGGTAAGGCTGTCCTCAAACTTCTTCTTTACCGCAGGGGCGTGTGCACACGCATGTTCAACGATTCTTTGAAGCTCGGCATTCTGATAGGCCGCCCTCTCTTCTACAGAGAGTGTTTCAAGCTTCTCATCGTAATGACCGGAGGTGCGATCCATCCCTGCTGTCATGATTGTTCGTTTCCCTGTAACACAATCCGAGTGCCTATAATTGTGAAGCCTCCCCGCCTGAATGGCGGGGAGGCCGCGACACATTGCGAGCCCCGGGTTAACCTGCACATAACTCGAGCCTCGCGAACCCTGCAAAGCAAGAAAAGATTATTCCGGAGCGAATGTTCCGCTGAAGCCGACAACGTTCATTACGCCGCCTGCTTTGAAGATAGCGGAACCCTCTTTCACTTCGATTGAAAGAGAGTAATCCTTTGCGGCGAGCCACCAGGTTTCTAGCTGGGCCCACACGTTCGTCCCTCTTTCCTTGAGCTTGAATCCGCCGGTCACCAGCAGGCTCAACAAGGCGGCCCTCGCATCGGTTATGGCCATGACCCGAACCTGATTGGTCTTGCCAGCGGGAATCCACTGAACATCCGGAGAGTTGACCGTGTTTACATCGATGCCGTCAAAGGCGATGGTGAACTTGAGCCCGTCCATCATCACGGGATATTGATTCGGATTTTGAATATCAAAGACGAAAGCCAGCGCCAAAGGTGCTCCGTACTTCCCAGCGTCTCCCTTCGTAGGTTTGACTTTTACGTCAAAGTACCACCATCCCGTGTAATAGGGCATTTCCACTGAATTCAGGGTGACGACCGGGGCCTGGAAACTCTTCTCGGTTGGCGCCGGCGCCGTGGCACAGGCCACCAAAAGGGTGCCGAGAACCACAACAGTAAGACCTATTAGTATTAATGATCTCTTGCGCATTTGTAACCTCCCTAGTTTAATTCAAGGGTTAGGTGAGCCATCTTTTTCTTCGTTTGTAGTGCTTAACATCCCGAAAACTCTTGCGACCTCCAACGTCGGTCAAGCCGAGGTAGAAGTCTTTGATGTCAGGGTTCTCTCGCAGCCTCTCTGCTGTATCGTCCATGACGATGCGGCCATTCTCCATAACATAAGCATGCGGAGCAACACTGAGGGCAAGCTTGGCATTTTGTTCTACCAAAAGGATCGAAATATTCTCCTCTCGATTGAGTCGGGTTATAATATTGAAAATCTCATGGATGAGTAGGGGGGCGAGGCCCATTGACGGTTCATCCAGGAGAATCAGTTTGGGGTTGGTCATCAAGGCGCGGCCGACAACTGTCATCTGCTGCTCCCCGCCGCTGACGAACCCAGCGACCTCATTGCGTTTTTCTCTCAGTCGCGGGAAGTAGTGATACACCACCTCAAGCCCCTCTTTGACGGACTTGCCTCTCCTTCTCATATGGGCGCCCACCTTGAGATTCTGCTCTACGGTAAGATGTTCAAAGACTCTTCGCCCTTCAATCACCTGGACGATGCCCATCTTGGCGATTTTTTCTGCACCCAGTCTGTGAATGCTCTCGTCCTTAAACTCAATCGACCCGTCAGTGATCTGGCCGTCTTCATGCTTCAACAGACCGGAGATCGCTTTGAGGGTGGTACTCTTTCCAGCTCCATTGGCCCCAAGGAGGGCCACAATACCTCCTTTGGGCACTTCAATGGAAACCCCCTTGAGCACCAGGATGACCTCGTGATACTTGACCTCAATATTATTGATCTTTAGGATCAGATCTTGCCCTGACAAGCTTCTGACCTCCTTGGAGTCTATGGATTACCAGCCTATCCACTCTTTGGCCCACTTGTCCGGCCAGCGGCCCTTTAAGTCGACTCGTTCAACCAGACGAAATGCCCCATTTTTCCACTCGTAGATAGGAACCTGGCCTGCGACTCGGTGGTCAGTGGACGTGTAGCTCACCGGTGGTGCCCCCAGTCCGATGTCGAAGTTCCTGAACGTCTCAAAGCCGTTCTTCAGGATGCTCTCACCACCGAGGTCTCCAGCCTTGTCTGCCCTCTTTAAGGCTTCCCAGAGTATCAGCACATCTCCCCAGCCCTGTACGGTCCGAATGAGCCGTTTTTCCACAGGGATGCGAGGGTTGTATTTCTTGGCGTACTCCACGACTTTGTCCATACCGGGGACGTCTTGGCCAAAAAAGGCACATACCGCGGCCCCCATGACGCCTTCGGCTGCCTTGCCGGCCAAACGCGGCAGGTTCTCGTCATAACCCCAGTTGTTCACAATATGGTCTGCGCCCAGGCCCAAGGAGTAAGCATCTCTCACGGTAGCTGCCACGGACATGGTGGTATTACCGTGCCAGACCAGATCAGGCTTGAATTCTTTCATGGCCAGGACCTGGCTCTTGGTGTCTATGGCAAAAAGCGAGACGTCTTGATCAGACCCTACGTCAAAGCCGAGGATGGTTGCCTGGTCTTTTATGGCTTTGATAGGGGCGCTGCAGTACGGGGAGGCAAACATGTAGGAGCAGGCAAAGCGTGGCTTTCTTTTTCCGTAATCCTTGTGATTCGGCCACTTCTTGTCGAACCAGGCCGTGATTGCGGCCCTAGCGTTGGTGGAATAATCCGTAGCAAAAAACAGGTTATAAGGTGTCTTCTTGGGATCCGTCAGGTGGCCTGAGTAGGACGCCGACACATAAGGTATCTTGTCCTTGGTTATAGTGGGCGACAGGGCCTCGGTGTCCCCAGTTCCCCATCCAAGGACTGCCACGCACTTAAGTCGCTTGAACAGGTTATACTTAGTGAGGGCCTCAGGCACACGGTAGCCATAATCAAATTGATAAAGCTTGATCTTCTTGCCGTTGACGCCTCCCATATCATTCACGTAGTGCATGGCCTCAGCAATCCCGAGGGCATAGTCCTTGCCAACGTCAGAGGTGGCACCTGTCATATCGTTCAGAGAACCGACATTGATCGTTGCAGCCCCTGCGGTGGTCGAAAGGCCGATAAGGATGCCCATGGCAAACAACGGTACAAAGAGCTTGAACCACAGATTTCTCGTGTTCATAATTTCCTCCCTGATTATTAGTGGAAAGGCTTTCCAAGCACTAACTGTCAACTAAACCGATTAATGATCCCCCCTTTCTCAAGATATTATTAAGGATAGCTTTTGGTTGTTCCTTTATTAAGAACCGGACAAGACACAAACCTCACGCATCACAAAACACAGGTATGACGCTACTAGTACGAAAACGGCCAGAGGTTGAAATAGTTCTTGATCTGCCACCAGCGATAAGCCAAGCCATTCGGTTCAAATATCAAAAAGGCACAGATGGCCAAGCCAAAGGCGGCCTCCTTGATAAAGAGAAAATCCATCAACAGCTTGGGATAGGTATCGGCAAGGGGCATCACGGCGAGTTGTAAACCCTCCATAACCACTACCATGAATATTGCGCCAAAGATAGTCCCGTGTATGGATCCCACCCCGCCAATGAGAATCACGCCAACCAGCCAAAGGGACCAGAACCAGGGGAAGTGTTCGTAGCTGATGGCCGCTATATTGCTGATCCAGAAGGCCCCGGCGATCCCACCTATGAACCCGGCTACAAAGAAGGCGAGGAGCTTATGTTTAATGATATTGATCCCCATAACTTCAGCTGAAATGTCATTATCCCTGATAGCCACCCAGGCCCTTCCCGCGCGGGAGCGGAGCAAATTGGCTAGTCCGATTACACACAGGATCACCAAGACAACCATCATGAAATAGACCTTCAGGTTGGTGTCAATCACCCACGGCCCGATCTTGATGGTTCCGGGGGGCAAGGAAAAAGCCTGGCCGCGGCCTCCGATCCTGCTCACATACTGGGCAATGACAAAATCGACAGTAACGAACTGCGCTGCCATAGTTGTCAAGATCAGGTAGAATCCTTTGACCCTGGCGGAAGGAAGCCCAAAGAGGACACTCCAGAGCCCGGAGACCACAGCGGCGGCGATGATACTGATCGGGTATGCAAGACCCCAGTCCATCAAGAACTTGGGCCACGGAAACTCCAAGACGAGCAATGTGCTCGTGTAAGCGCCTACCGCAAGAAACGCCGCATGTCCGAGAGTAAGCTGGCCGCAATAACCGATCAGAAGCTGTACTCCCAACGCTCCCAGGATCGTGTACCCGATCTGATTGCAGACGCTGAGCACATAAGAGTCCGCAAACTTCGGGATAACCACGAATAGGAGCAAAAGGAGCAGAATCATCTTTCCCCTGATGAACTTTGTCTGCCACCAGGCATGATCCTGAGTGTAGTCTTCGTGATAGACGCTACAGGGTAAAAATGTTGTCGACATAAGAACGCTCCGATGTGGCGCATGGCACATGACGCATAGCGCAAAGCGGAAAAGAACACACTCTATGCACTATGCGCTTTGCTCTTTGCGCTTCTATACTCTTTCAATCCTTTCCCAGCCCCAGAGTCCGTGAGGCTTAAAGAGCAGGAAGATAACCATGAAGACAAACGGGGCAACCTCCTTTACGCCGCCTGGAAAGTACTTATCCAGATAAGCCCCGGCCAGGTTCTGCAACACACCGATAATGATGCCGCCTACGATGGCCCCGGGCACTGAATTAAGGCCTCCGAGTACCACAGCGGGCAGGACCAGTAGTCCGAGGTAGCCCACGGAGATATTCAGGCCATTGATGTTCCCTAGAAGGGTGCCTCCAACGCCGGCAGCCATGAAGGCGATAGCCCAGGCCGTGGCATAAACAAAACGGGCGCTCACCCCTAGAGACAGCGCAGCCATTTCATCATCGGCCGTGGCCTGCATCGCAAGGCCCCAACGGGTGTATTGAAAAAATCCTACGAAGATAACAAGAAGAACAATGGCCGCAACAAAGCTCCACAGGTATACTTGACCGATGACCAGGGGCCCAATTCGGATCGGTTCCAATGGAAAAACAGCCGGCGTGAAGACCCGTGTATCGGTTCCCCATATCAGTTCAACGATCCCTTTGAAGAAGAAAGAGAGTCCCACGGTCACCATGATGACCGACAAGATCGGTTTCCCTATGAGTCTGTCCAGAAAGATCCTTTCAGTCAGGATCCCGAGAACAAAGCCGATGATCAAAGAGAAAAGGAGCGACAGGACGAAAGGGATGCCCATGGAATAGAAGCTCAGAGAAACGTACGCACCGATCAGGGTCAGCTCTCCCATTGCCAGATTCAGCACGCCAGAGCACTTATAGATCAAGACCCATCCGAGCGCAATTAAGGCATAGATACCGCCAACCATGATACCTGTCGTCAGGGTCATCAAAAAGACGTCCATAGGCCTTACTCCTTGAGATCAGTCGCCGGCAACTCTCTGAATATGAAGATCGGTCTTGATATGGGACTTTCTCCCATCCTCATAGGTAATGGTGGTATCAACATGCACAACTTCCGCGTCGGAATATAGGGCTTCAACGATATCGTCATACCTTTCTTCCACAAAGGCACGACGCAATTTTCGTGTTCTTGTAAGCTCATCATCATCCGGATCAAATTCTTTGTATAGATTGACGAACCTTCTGACTCTGGCCACCTCAGGCAGATCTTTGTTGGCCTGTCGGATCTGTTTTTCGACCAGATCATACACCTCAGGCTTCTGTGAAAGTTCCGGATAGCTTGTATAGTTGAGCTTCTTTTCATCCGCCCACTTTCCAACCACCGGATAGTCAATGCAAGTAACCGCTACCACGAAATCTCGTTTGTCGCCGACGACCCACGCATCTCTCAAATACGGGCTGAATTTCAAGCGAGTTTCCAGATACTGGGGTGAAAAGGGCCGGCCATCCCGCAGTGTCATGACATCCTTGGAACGGTCAAAGACCACCAGGTGATCGTCTTCGTCAATAAACCCCCTGTCGCCGGAATAGAGCCAACCATCCCGCAGGGTCTCCTTTGTGGCCTCAGGATTCTTGTAGTAGCCCAGAAAGACAGACGGACTTTTGGAGATAATTTCCCCTTCCTCCGTAATCTTCACCTCAGTTTCCGAAATAGGAAGGCCGACTGTGTCAAACTTGATGTCTCCGTCTCTATGGGTCACACAAATGCCGGCTATTTCGGTCTGCCCGTAAATCTGTTTCAGGTTTACTCCCAAGGCGTGGAAAAAACGAAAGTGATCCGGGCCCATGGCTGCACCCCCGGAGTAAGCATACCGAACACGGCTCAGTCCAAGGTGGTCTTTGAGTTTCTTTTGCAGAGTGCAGTATGCAAACCACCGAAGGCATTGCCAGTACCAAGGGACTGACTTTTTCTGAAACTTGAGATCGGCAACGTGATACCCGATCTTTGTCCCTAGTTCAAAGATCTTCCTCTTTATCCAAGAGGCGTCCAGATACTTCACCTGAACCGTGCGAGTCATTTGCTCGTACAGACGCGGGGGTGCAAACATAACGTGGGGGCCTATCTCACGGATATTTTCCTGTGCTGTTTCGGGCTCCTCCGGGAAATTGATTGTAAATCCTATCTGGAGACCGCACGAAATCGACATCATCTGCTCGCCGATCCAGGCAAAGGGAAGGTATGACACAAAATCGTCGGTATCAAAGCATGGATCGATCGACATGAGGTTTTTGCCCATGCTCAGCAGGTTATAGTGAGAAAGGAGGGCCCCCTTGGGCTGTGCTGTGGTGCCTGAGGTGTAGAAGAGCAGAGCCACTTCGCCGCCATGGCCTTTGTTGATCGTATCTTCAAAAAGCCCCGGTTTCTTCTTGTCCAGTTCCCTGCCCAGAGCCTGAACCTCTTTGAAGCTTATGAGGTAATCTTGGTCGTAGTTTCGCATCCCTTTGGGGTCATCCCATATGACCTTTTCCAACTTCGGGCATTCATCGAATATGGAGATGGCCTTGTCCACTTCTTCCTGACCCTCACCGAACAGGAATTTCGTGTCGGAATGGTCAACAATATACTTGACCTCTTCCACGAGGGACTCCTGGAAGAGCCAGACTGCAACCCCACGGGCACACAGGGCCGCCATCTCAGACCATAACCCTTCGGGACGGTTGTCACCGATCATGGCGACCTTGTCGCCATCCTTCAGGCCGAGGCTGATGAGACCCAAAGCAAGGTATTTGACATTCTCCAGGTAGTCATGCCAGGTGATGGGTCGCCAGATGCCAAACTCCTTCTCCCGCATGGCCACCCGTTCCTTGCCATACCGGGCCGCACTTTCGCCGAAGAGCTGGGGAATCGTCAGGTCTTTCGTAATCTCCGTGCCCAAGCGACCTTTCTTATCGTCTTGTGGCATAGAGATCCTCTTCGCCAAGGTAAGCCTTGATCACCTCGGGGTGGTTTTGGACTTCCTCTGGAGTGCCATCCATGATCTTGTTCCCAAAGTTAAGCACAAAGACCTGATCAGAAAGATCCATGACAACGCCCATGTCGTGTTCCACCAGGATACAGGTAACCTTCCAGCGCTCTTCTTCGTTGATGTCCAGAATAAAGCGAGCCAGGTCCTCCACTTCTTCCAGGTTCAGGCCGGCCAATGGCTCATCAAGGATCAGAAGCTCCGGTTCCAGGGCCAGGGCCCGACCCAGTTCGACCCGCTTCTGAAGCCCGTACGGAAGCATGCCGACCGGTTTGTTCCTGATATGTTCAATCTCCAAGAGATCAATAATCTCTTCCTCAATAAAGGCCCTATGTTCTACCTCCTCACGCGCGGTTTTGCCTACATACAACGACCCGCTGGCAATGCCTGATTTGAGATGGATATGACGACCAAGGCGGATATTGCCCAGTACAGTCATGCCGCCAAACACCTCCACTTTTTGAAAGGTCCTGGCGATTCCCAGTTTGGCACGCTGATGAGGCTTGAGCTTGTTGATTTTTTCCCCTTTGAAGTAGATGTTTCCCTTCTGCGGATGGTAGAGCCCGTTTATGCAATTCATCATGACCGTCTTGCCGGCTCCGTTGGGGCCGATGACGGAATGGATCTCCCCTTTTCTGACCCGGAGACTGATGCCAGCTAACGCACCTACCCGGCCAAAACACATATTGATGTCCTCAAGTTCTAACAGGACTTCACCCTCTTTGGTTTCGTTGGATTGCATTGCCGGTTGTGACCTTAGCCTGTCTTTCAACGGTGATGAACCGCAACAGCGAGCGCATTCCCCGCAGGTTCTGCCTGACGGCAGTGCTTTGCGGGCTGCAGGGTTCTTCAACGGCCTGTCTAAGAAAAGTCTCTTCTTGAGTTCAGTCAAAAATGGCATGCGTATGTGCCATGCCATGGAGGACAGAGACCGACCGAAAGGTGTGAACTAATAACATCCTGATTTGTTACAAAAAAAAGGAGCACTGTCAAGAGAAATACTCCCATGATGAGCGCTCGGAAAATACAGGGCTATAAAGCGTGGATTTATTGTGAAATAATGATCAAAATCGTTTCAAAACCCGTTCGAATCCGGGAAGAGCCCGTGTAATCGTGTCATCATCTACACAGAACGCAATGCGAAAATAGCCCGGCGTCCCGAAGCCACTTCCCGGCACCGTAAGGATTAGTTCTTCTTGGAGTGCCTTGACAAAGGCGACATCATCGGGGACGACGCTTTTGGGGAAAAGATAAAATGCCCCCTTTGGTTTTATGTATTCGTATCCACAATCTGACAGGCCTTCACAGAGCAGGTCCCTCTTCTTTTGGTAGATTGTCGTATCCACGGAGACACCTTGCACAGACTGAATGACTCGCTGCATCAAGGCAGGGGCATTCACATATCCGAGTATCCGATTGGCGAGGGCCATGCCGGCCAACAGATCTTCCTTGTAAGTCGCCTGGGGATTTACGGCCAAAAAACCGATCCGCTCCCCCGGAATAGAAAGGTCCTTTGAGTAGGATGTAACGATCATACTCTCCTGATAGCAGGAGAATACACTCGGTACGGTCGCCCCATCAAAGATTATTTTTCGATAAGGTTCATCCGAAATAAGATAGAGAGTCCGGTTGAGTCTGCGCCCTTCTTCCGTCAGGAGAGCTCCCAGTTGCAACAGGCTTTCCTCAGAGTAGATCTGACCCGAAGGGTTGTTGGGGGAATTGATCAGCACAGCCTTCGTGCTCGGCGTGATGGCAGCTTGGATGGCCTCCAGGTCAAGGGTGAAATCAGACTTGGTGGGCACGACCTTGAGGATGCCACCGTGATTGTCTGCGTAAAAGCCGTATTCTACAAAATAAGGGGCCGGTGTGATTACCTCGTCACCAGGGCCTATGATCGCCCTCAAGATTACATTTAGCGCACCAGCAGCCCCACAGGTCATGATTACTTCATTCTCTGTGACTTCCACGCCCTGCTCTCCCGAGAGGAACTCAGCCACCGCCTGGCGAACAGAGGGGTATCCTATATTAGGCATGTAGCTATGGTGTCCGGCGCCTGAGGCCCCTGCCACCTCGATCAGGACCTCTTTGAAGCGGGCGGGTGGGGCCAGGTTAGGATTCCCGAGACTGAAATCGAATACATTTTCAGCCCCGTGTTCCGCCTTCAACTGCGCTCCCTGCTCGAACATCTTTCGGATCCACGAGGATTTCTCCAGAAACGTCTGAACCTTTTCGGATACTGTCATCCTGTCACCCGAATTTCCACTTCTGTCTGCATATGTGTATGGTTCCGCAAAGGTTTTGTTCAGCAAAAGAGACGGCTATTCTACCGACTCCACACTATCTACCCCTGGCACTTCCTGCTTGAGATGTTTCTCGATACCGTTCTTCAGCGTCATCTGAGACATGGGACAGCCCTTGCAGGCCCCCTGAAGGCGCACCTTTACAATACCCCCCTCAACGTCAACTAGTTCAACATCCCCTCCGTCTCTCTGAAGCATGGGGCGTATCTGGTCAAGGGCCGTCTGAACCGATTCTTTCATGGTGATTGTCCTCCATTGGATTATTTGAGCTTAGAAAACCATAAACGTAATCACCGGTTTTTGCAACCAGTATATCCTTACGGATCGGGGTTTATCCGCCTTCGCAGAAGACCACGGGCTTGCCCGTGGATGAATGCGCAAACAATCAATATGCTACGGCGCGATGTCGTCCCGAAGCTGAGGCGGATAACCGCGTCGTAGCCGAAGGCGAAGACGGGTACTTTAGTGGGACCACGGGTTTACCCGTGGGGCTCCATCGGGACAGGGGATGCCGTCGCTTTTCTGGTTCAATTGGTCCTTTGTGAATAGAAATCCTTTTTGAACTGGACCAGTTGCCCGTGGTGGATTGCGTTCCGCATTTCCCGCATAAGCGTCACAAAATAATGGATATTGTGGGTCGTATTCAAACGATAGGCAAGGAGCTCCTTTGCCATGAAAAGATGACGAAGGTAGGCTCTTGAATATTGTTTGCAGGTATAACAATGGCATCCTGCTTCAATGGGTTCTTGATCGGCTCGGTAGCGGGCATTGGAGATGTTGATCGTTCCTGTCCGTACGAAGAGCTGTCCGTTTCTGGCATTGCGTGTGGGAATGACGCAGTCGAACATATCCGCGCCGAGAGAGACCAATTCGACCAAGTCTTCTGGTGTACCTACTCCCATGACATACCGCGGAAGTGTTTCCGGGAGGAGAGGAAGGGTGGAGGCTGAGATACCAAGCATTAGCTCTGTTGGCTCCCCAACGCTGACGCCGCCTATGGCATATCCATCAAAACCTATGTTGGTCAAGGCTTCAACGCCATGAGCCCGGAGGTCTTGAAACATGCCTCCCTGAACTATTCCGAAAAGGGCTCCGCTTCCCGTGCCGCAACTTTCCTTGGAGCGCCTTGCCCAGTCGATACTCAGCTCCAGGGACCTCCTGCTCTCTGTATGAGTCGCCGGATAAGGAGTGCACTCATCCAGACACATCATGATGTCAGAGCCGAGGGCCTCCTGAATCTCCATGGCCTTTTCCGGAGTCAAAAGGTGTGTTGAACCGTCCAGATGGGACCGGAAGGTGACACCTTCATCTGAAATCTTCCTCAGTTTCGACAAGCTAAATACCTGATAGCCGCCACTGTCGGTTAGAATAGGTCCGTCCCAATTCATAAACCGGTGAAGCCCACCGAGGTTGCCTATCACATCATGGCCTGGTCGGAGGTAGAGATGATATGTGTTGGCCAGTACAATCTGGACACCGAGGCTGTAAAGATCTTCCGGGGTCAGGGATTTGACTGTGGCCTGTGTCCCCACCGGGATAAAGACCGGTGTCTCGACACTGCCATGGGGGGTATGCATCTTGCCAAGCCGTGCCCCGGTCTCTTGCGATTTATGTATGACTTCAAATGAAAAGGACATCAGTTCCGGGTATATGTATTTTGTTGTTTGTCCTCGGAGAGCACTTGGCCTGTATATACCCCAGACGATTTTACAGTTATTTCTGGGACATGACCGGCTTGCTCCCCGCGCACGAAGTGCTGCCGTAAGGCAGAACCCCCGTCCTTTAGGGCGGGGTCAAGGGGAGCTATACAAGAATGTTTATCTTCCTTACCGGGAAGTCCCGCCCTTCAGGGCGGGGAGGCTTCACACTTGAGCCTTCTGAGCTTTGCGCTATCCGGCCTAAAAGATCAACATGGCATCCCCGTAGCTATAGAAACGGTATTTTCGGCGAACCGCTTCTTGATAGGCATTAAGAATAGAGTCGCGGCCTGCGAAAGCGGCAACCAGCATCAGAAGCGAGCTTTCGGGTAAATGAAAATTGGTTATTAAGGCGTCAATTGCTCTGAACTCAAAACCTGAATAGATGAAAAGATCACACTCACCAGACCCGGCCCTGACATGGCCAGCCGGGTCGGAAGCAAACTCCAAGACGCGAACAGTGGTTGTGCCGACCCCGATGATTCGTCTCCCCTCATCTTTGGCTTTGTTAATGACTGCTGCAGTTTCTTCCGTGAGTTCGTACGCCTCAGAATGGATTTGATGGTCCCTGATATCCGGGGCCCGCACCGGCAGAAAAGTCCCATAACCAACGTGCAGGGTTATGGGAACGATTTCCACGTCCATCTTTGCCAGCTTCTTGAGGAGTCCATCTGAAAAATGGAGTCCCGCGGTAGGGGCCGCCACAGCCCCCTTTTTTTCGGCATATACCGTCTGGTAACAGACTCGATCGTCACAGGGAGCAGGGCTTGTCCCATCACGCTTAATATAGGGCGGAAGGGGAATCCGGCCGACTCTCTCTATCAGTGTGTCAAAGTCCCCCTCGAAACGGAACTCCAGCTTGTACACTCCATGAGCTCCGCCCAAGACAACTGCGTGGAGGTCTCCATTAAAATCCAACTTTGAGCCTGGACGCGGGGGCTTGGATGCCTTTACCAAACACTCACAGGTCAGGTTGCCCGTCCGTCTGGACTCGGCAGCTTGCCCCGGATAGCTCAGAAGCAGTGCCTCTACTCTTCCTCCAGTCTCTTTGGTTCCGGTCAGGCGGGCCGGAACCACGCGTGTGTTGTTAACGACCAGAAGATCTCCGGGGGAGAGCAGCCGGACAATATCCGCAAAGCAGTAATGGGATATTCTTTGCGATTTCCTTTCCAGGACCATCAGCCGCGATTCATCACGCGAAGACACGGGTGCCTGGGCAATAAGCTCTTCCGGTAGGGAGTAGTTGTAGTCCTCTAAAGAGTACATATTTATTTTTGTCTTGCGATTCTCAAATGCAATGCCTAAAGCGAACTAAAGTGCCTGAAGTTAAGAAAACAGCCGGCAGGGGGTACAATTATAGAGCATTTTTTCAGGATCTTCCCAAATAGATCAAACCCAATCCCCCGATCATGAGGAGGAACCCTATCAGCCTGAGACTTGAATCGGGTAGTTCAACAAGCTTTTGAACCCAAATCTTTATCTTGGAAGGCGCGGCAAAGTAAGGAAGACCTTCGACGATCATTACCAAGCCCAGCACACACAGAAAGTAGTCCACGACTCTCCTTCCCTAAGTTTTTGGGGAGTTTATAGTATCTCCCAATCCCCTTTGTCAAAAGAAAACCAGGCCGGCGTCGTTTGCCTTTTGAGAGGACATCTGGTACAGAAATCCCTGACAACACTGCAGGAGATTGCCATGGACACCTCACAGATTATTTGGAAGCCTACCAAGGCGTATGTTGAAGGATCCAATGTAAAAGGTTTCATGGATCAATGGGGAATCAAGACGTACAAGGAGCTGTACCAGAAGTCGATCAACGACATCAAATGGTTCTGGCCTGCAGCCATGGACAGCTTGGGCGTGCACTGGCACAAGAGATACGACACAATCCTTGATCTGGATGGCTCCAAGTCGTTTGAGAGGGCTCGATGGTTCACAGGCGGAAAGCTCAGCATTGCCTATAACTGCCTGGATCGCCACGCTCTGGATCCTCACGCAAGCAATCGCCTGGCCTTCATCTGGGAGACCGAAGACGGTACCATAGAGAAGTGGACATACCTCGACCTTTATACGGCCGCCAACCGATGCGCTAATGCCTTGAAGTCCCTGGGGGTGAGAAAGGGTGTCACTGTCGGCTTTTATATGCCCATGATACCTGAGTTGATTGTCGCGTTCTGGGCCTGCATGAAATTGGGCGCGCCCCTGATCCCTATATTTTCGGGGTTCGGGGCAAAGCCCCTGGCTGTCCGACTGGCAGATGCAGGGGCCCGAGTGCTTTTGACTGCAGATGCTGGTTTCTATAAGATGCGGCGGATTCCTCTGAAAGCCACCTGTGACGAGGCGGCCACAGAAGTTCCAAGTTTGAAGCACATAGTGGTCGTAAAGCGACAGGTGGATCCTCAAATTCCCTGGCAGGAAGGTCGTGATTTATGGTGGCATGAGCTGGTGCCCAGACAATCAGCCCAGTTTAAGACAGCGGTTCTTGATGCCGAAGATCTTGCCATGATCCTTTATTCGTCGGGGACTACGGGTAAGCCAAAAGGCACGCTCCATCGTGTTGCCGGTGTCTTTGCACAGGTTGTTAAGGAACTTGGGTTTCACTTTGACGTTAAGCCTGACTCCAGGTTCTTCTGGATCACCAACATCGGATGGATGATGGGGCCGTGGGAGATCATGGGGGTTCAGAATTTTGGAGGGTGTTTTCTGATCTATGAGGGCAACCCTTTCTATCCGGATCACGAGAGGGTTCTCGACATGGTGAGCCGCCACAGGCTGACCCACCTGGGTCTTTCTCCCACTTACGGCCGAGCCTTGAAAACAAAGGGGGACGACTGGATAAGGAAGTATGACCTCTCTTCCCTAAAGTTTCTCGGTTCAACGGGTGAACCTTTTGACCCGGAGAGTTACATGTGGGTCTTTAAACATATCGGGGAGGGTCGTGTGCCCATTATAAACATAAGCGGGGGAACAGAGATGTGCGGTTGCCTTGTATCGCCATCGCCGCTCACGCCCCTGAAGCCATGCTCCGTAGGGATGCCCGGTCTGGGCATGGCCATAGGGCTTGCCGATGATGACGGCAAACTCATCGATATCGGCAAGGGCCACCTCGTCCTCTTGAAGCCTGCGCCTTCCTTGACAAGGGGATTCCTGAAGGACTGGGATCGGTACATTGACACCTACTTTTCATGGGAAAAGAATCCGGATGTCTGGTATCATGGCGACTACATAAGAAGAGACAGGCAAGGACAGCTCACACTCCACGGAAGGTCCGACGACACCATTAACGTGGCTGGGGTGCGTACCGGAGCCGGAGAGATCGAATCGGCCCTGATGGACCATGAGGCGGTCCTGGAATCGGCTGTAGTCGGGGTGCCTGACAAACTGAAAGGCTCTGACATTGTCTGTTTTGTGATCCTGAAGGAAGGACATGAGCCTTCTGATGAACTCAAAGCAAGCCTCTCAAAACACGTGACGACAATAATGGGGAAGAACCTCAGACCCAGAGCGATTGAGATTGTGCCCGACCTTCCCAGGACCAGGTCGATGAAGATTGTAAGAAAGGCGATCAGGACCAAGTATATGGGGGGCGATCCGGGCGACCTTGCCTCTGTGGAGAACCCTAAGGCGCTGGATTATATCTTCAAGGGAGAGTGAGCTAAAGTGAACTAAAGTGCCTTGTATGTTGACAAAAGCAGCGACAAAGAGTTGAACATAGAGCGGTAGAGATTGGCTTGAAGTAAGGAAATATTGCTGAAATGGAATATGAAGCCGTAATTGGTCTTGAGGTGCATGCCCAGCTCCTGACAAAGACCAAGATCTTTTGCAGTTGCTCCACCGAGTTTGGGGCACCGCCCAACACTCACACTTGCCCGGTGTGCCTCGGGATGCCCGGCGTGCTTCCTGTCCTGAACCGCAAGGTGGTGGACTACACCATTCGTATGGCTTTGGCTATAAACTGCACCATTGCTCGTGAAAGCCGGTTTGCCCGGAAGAACTACTTCTATCCCGATCTCCCCAAAGGGTACCAGATATCCCAGTATGAGCTTCCCATTGCAGAACACGGGCATGTCTTTATCGAGGTCAATGGCAAAAGAAGGCGCATCGGCATTACCCGTATACACATGGAAGAAGATGCCGGAAAGCTTATACACGATCCGCATCGACCGGTTAGTGCAGTTGATTTCAACCGGACAGGGGTTCCCCTGATCGAAATCGTGAGCGAACCCGACATACGAACGCCCGAAGAGGCCGGGGCATATCTTCGACAACTGCGAGCCATCCTTCAGTACCTGGAAATATGCGACGGGAATATGGAGGAGGGGAGTTTCAGGTGTGACGCGAATGTTTCTATCCGACCCGTGGGAACAGACACATTTGGAACACGCGCGGAACTGAAGAACATGAACTCCTTTAAACACGTGGAAAATGCCCTGATCTATGAGATCGAGCGACAAGAGGGGGTCGTCGAAGACGGCCGGAAACTAGTCCAAGAGACCCGACTCTGGGACGAGGCCAAAGGGGTGACTGTCTCCATGCGTGGCAAGGAGGAAGCCCACGACTACCGTTATTTTCCTGATCCGGACCTACTCCCCCTTGTGATTGATGAAGGATGGACCGAGGAGATCCGCAGCTCGCTTCCGGAACTGCCTGACGAAAAGAGGGCGCGTCTTATCGAGGCGTACGACATTCCTTTGTATGACGCGCAGGTCCTGATAAGTTCTCGCCTCCTGGCGGATTATTTTGAGGCATGCGCAGAGCACTTTCCGGAGCCAAAGATCGTCAGCAACTGGGTCATGGGGAGCATTCTGGGCATGTTAAAAGCAGAGAACAAGACCATTGAGGAATCCCCGGTCTCTCCTGAGCGCCTGGCCGAACTCCTGCGGTTGATCGACTCGGGGGTCATCAGCGGCAAGATTGCAAAGACGGTGTTTGACGAGATGGTATCGAGCGGTAAACCACCGGAGACCATCGTCCAGGAAAAAGGTCTCGTCCAGGTTACAGATACTGATGCTATTACCGATGTTGTCAAACAGGTGGTAAGCAACCACGAAAAAGAGGTTTCAGATTATAGGGCAGGAAAAACCAAGTTGTTTGGATTCTTTGTGGGACAGGTGATGAAGGCCACCCGCGGCAAAGCAAATCCCAAAATGGTCAACGAGATCCTGAAGAAGGAATTGGAGCAATAGTCGACGATCACGAAGTTTAGAGAAGCTTTATTACTCTCACAGAGTTCACAGAGGGCACAGACTCTTTGACCAGATTTCCTGAGAGGGGAAATCTGGTCAACCTGCAATCCCGCTGTCGCGGGAGGTGTTCACTCATCTGAGACCCATCCGTGTTGGCCGGGGCAAGCACGCAAATGTCACGCGAGTGGCTGAGGGTTTTGTCTGATTTCTCTTCCCAAGAAATCAGACAAATTGTTTATCTCTGTGACCTCTGGGGGCTCGAGCGACCAAAGGGAGCGGGCGAGAGACATGCTAAAGACAATTGAGTGGAGAGACGACCAGGTTGTCATGATCGATCAGCGAAAGCTTCCTATGCAGGAAAGGTACGTTATCTGCAAGGACTATCGCTCGGTCATCCGTTCCATTAAAGACCTTGTTATTCGCGGGGCCCCGGCCATCGGTGTGGCCGCTGCTATGGGTGTTGCTTTAGGTGCGCTGAAGATCCGAGCCGCCCGCATGGATCGTTTCAGGGCAAGGTTTGATGCCATATGCCGTGAAATGGTTGCTGCGCGTCCAACAGCGGCAAATCTCGCGTGGGCTGTTGAACGGATGAAGAAGGTGGCAGATGAGATTAGCCACAGGGAACCGGGAGAGGTGAAGTTGCGCCTTGTGAAAGAGGCCCAGGCGATCCTGGAAGAAGATATTGCCATCAATAAGGCAATGGGACGCCAGGGGCAGCGGCTGCTGAAAGACGGAAACCGTGTTTTGACCCATTGCAATGCAGGCGCCTTGGCTACTGGCGGCTACGGCACCGCGTTAGGAGTAGTTAGAGCAGCTGTGGAGGCCGGAAAACAGATCGAAGTCGTTGCTGACGAGACCCGTCCGTTTTTGCAGGGTGCACGCCTCACGGCTTGGGAGATGAAGGAGTCACGCATACCCGTGACCGTGATCACCGACAATTCAGCCGGATATTTGATGCAGCGCGGGAAAGTCGATGCAGTCGTCGTGGGGGCCGACCGCATTGCCGCAAATGGCGATGTGGCAAACAAGATCGGTACCTACATGGTGGCCATCCTTGCCAGAACACACAAGATTCCCTTTTATGTGGCTGCGCCTATGTCCACGATCGACGCTTCTATCAAAACCGGAAAAGAGATTCCGATTGAACAACGGCACGAGAAAGAGGTTACCCACCATCAGGGCAGAAGATGCGTGCCCGAGGGCGTGGGGATCGAGAATCCCGCCTTTGATGTCACCCCTCATAGATATGTCTCTGCGATTATTACAGAAAAAGGAGTCATCACCCCGCCTTTTAAGGCTAAGATTCGTCGCCTATTCGCCTCTGAATAACAACTGGTTCCGGATTGATCAGTATCATCGCCGGACGAACTCCGTATCCTGACCCGCATCTGGCAAATGGTCTCGACAATTCCGATCGTTGGTCTTTTGTCTTTGCATGTCCCATCAAATCATCCAAAACGGCCTGATTGCAAGATGTTATCTGCGATTCAGGGCGATCTGTCACGGGCAGGCATACTATAAGTTGTTATTTTTTTTCTTGACAACCACAATATGTTGTGGTTTAGAGTCGGTTTGTTTGGAACATAGCACCTAACAACCTTGACCGGTCACCTGCTGCGACTTGGCAACAGAACTAATGACCAACCCCTTGGGAGGCGTATTAAGATGGGCAATCTCTTGGAATTTTCTCATGCTGATAAGGAAACTTCCCGAAGCGGAGTCGGGACCGAAGGCCATATGCACGAAACCACAGACATAGCCCTTTTTGTCCGAACGTCTGGTGAGGCTATAGACAGCTGGGACCGTCAAAAGATCGTGGATGCCATGGTCCGAGAAGCCCTGGTTGACCAGGATACGGCCGAGGCGATCAGCCTGGAAGTTCAGGAGACGATCCTGTCCTCCAGCATCTCCATGGTCACCTCGCCACTGATCAGAGAGTTGGTGGATGCCAAGCTCATTGAACGGGGGTTGGAGCAGGCCCGGAAGTTGCACACGCGTCTTGGAGTTCCCCTGTACGACGTTGAGCAGATGATCATGCATCCCAACAAGGAGAACGCCAATGTCCCTCATGGGCCCGAAGCGACCAACCTGACCTTGGCGGAAAGTATTAAGAAGGAATATGCTCTTTTGAACGTGTTTTCACCGGACGTGGGAGACGCCCATATGCAAGGGGCCATTCACCTGCACGACCTGGGATTCATCGACCGCCCGTACTGCTCAGGACAATCTCTGGAATATCTGAAAAAATTCGGCCTGAATCTGCCCAATTCCTTGGCCATGGCCAAACCAGCCAAACATGCCGAGGTCCTGCTTGCCCACATGGTCAAGTTTGCAGCAGCCTTACAGGGTAATTTTGCCGGTGCCATTGGCTGGGACGCAGTCAATCTGTTTTTTGCCCCATATCTGGAAGAACTCGATGATCGGGGCGTGGAGCAACTGGCCCAGATGATGATCTTTGAGTTTTCACAGCAGGCGGTGGCGCGTGGAGGCCAGGCGATCTTTACAGATATTAATCTGTACTGGGAAGTCCCCAAACACTTCGAGGATGTGCCCGCCATCGGCCCGGGAGGCGTATACACGGGCAAGACATATGCCGAGTACGAAAAGGAGGCCCAGCGCTTCGTGTGGAAGCTCTTTGACGTATTTAAGGGTGGAGATGGTGCAGGCAGGCCCTTTTTCTTTCCAAAACCGTTGGTGCATATCACGGAGAAGTTCTTCAAGACGCCTGGTCACGAGGCCTTTTTGAACCATATCTGTGATGTGGCCTCTGACAAGGGAAATACGTACTTTGTGTTCGATCGGGGAGAGACGGCCAAGATATCTGAGTGTTGTCGACTGAGCTTCAAACTGGAGCAATCGGACCTCGAAGATGCCAAACAACCTTGGAAGATGAGGTATTCGGCACTTCAGAATGTGACTCTGAATCTGCCCAGACTTGCCTATGAGGCTCAAGGGGACGACACCAGACTCTTTACAAGGATCGGTGAGCTTGTGCGGATAGCCGTAAAGGCCCACCAGGAGAAACGAGATTTTATCGAGAGCCTTCTTTCCCATAAAAAGTCTGGGCCCTTGAGCCTGCTCAATATGGACCTAGATGGAACGCCGTATCTTAGAATGCATCGGTGCACCTATCTTATAGGCATGGTCGGTATGAATGAGCTTATACAGTACCACACGGGCGAGCCGATGCATGCGTCCGCTGACGCGATGAAGTTTGGCCTTAAAATCATCGCCCACATGAAGCTTGTGGCTGACCAGCATAGCCGAAAACACAACATGCGCTTTGTGCTGGAACAAACCCCCGCGGAAAGCACGTCGTACCGTTTTGCAAAGCTGGACCTGAAATATTTTCCCGAAGAGTCATCCACGGTGATCAAGGGAAATTTCCCCGAGGGCGAGGTGTACTACACGAACTCAACCCTTTTTGATGTGGGTGCAAGCATGAACCCAATCGAGCGAGTCAAGCTTGAAGGGCGTTTCCACCCCATCATTGAGGCAGGGGCCTTAACCCATATATGGCTCGGTGAGTCCAATCCGCCGGCTGAATCATTGGCCAATTTTGTGATCAAGACCTTTAAACAAAGTAAAAATGATCAGATCGCCTTTTCGCCCGAATTCACCAGTTGCAAAGAGTGTGGCAAGGTAAGCCGAGGGCTTCAGGAGTCCTGCCCCTGGTGCGGCAGCACTGAGGTGGATGGAATAACCCGAATCACGGGTTATTTTACGACGATTTCAAGCTGGAACAAAGGCAAGCTGGGTGAACTCAAAGATAGATATCGGAATCAAGGTTGGTTTGCAGGGAGGGAATGATGACGCTTTTTACGAAGAGCCTTTGCAGTGCCTGTCAGGAGATCAAAAAGGAATTTGACTTGGATGCCCTCGGGATTTCAGTAGAAGAAATAGGACCCGACAACCCGGATGCCCTGGCCAATTTGGCCTGGTACGAGTTAGTGGAGATGGCTGAAAAGAGCCTTCCGATCCTGGTGTTGAGCGATTCATCGGCCATTACCGACAGTGGAGGCATCAGGGGTTATCTTGCCAATATAGTCACTCATCATTAGTCAATGGGTCACTGGTAACCCAGGAGAAAGAGACCCAATGACCGGTGACCAACTTCCCCCTATTAAAGGCTTCATCGAAACATCACTCCTGGATTGGCCGGGACAGGTCTGTGCCGTAATCTTTTTGCCCTATTGCAACCTCAGGTGCCCCTATTGTCATAACCACCGGCTTGTCTTAGAACCCGATACGCTGGAGACAATCCCCCTGGAGTCGATACTTGACCGACTCAGTCCGTTCAAGGACTGGGTGGACGGTCTCTGTATAACGGGAGGGGAACCTACTATGCACCGGGGTCTGCCGGCCTTGCTGGGAAAGATTCACGAGGCCGGTTTCAAGACCAAGATTGACACCAACGGTACGCAGCCGGACATCCTCCGGCATCTGATTTCAGAACAGTTGGTTGACTGTGTGGCCATGGACGTTAAGGGGCCCCTGGACGACGCCATGTATGCCCGTTGCGCAGGGGTCTATGTGCCGGTGAGTATCATCAAGGAATCGATCCAAGTTCTTATGTCAGCCGAAGTTCCCCATGTGTTTCGATGCACAGTAACGCCCGGCCTTCTTTCAGAAGAAGATATTCGCCTCTTGGCGGAGCAGCTGAAAGCCCTGCGGACTGAAGCGGGTTCCGCGGACCGGGCAGCCCCGCCCCTGACCCTGCAAAATTTCAATCCGGCCGATCCCATGGAGTCCGACCTGAAAAAGGTTAAGCCCCTCACGAATGAGGCCCTTTTGAGTATGCAGCAGGGAGTAAACCGTATCCTCGATTGAAGTACAAATTAGGTTGAGAGCGTTCAGAAACAATCCACCCGGCTCCCCCTCGGGAACTCAATTAGTCCTTTACAATCCGTAAAAAAAATGCCAACAGGTGTCCCTCTTGGATTACGTGCAGAAGCATCCCGCGCTCACATATTCTTGAATGTTATAGACTAGTTGGCCCAACTCCCGCAGACTTTATATTGAACAAGTTATGAGAGAAAGGAAGTAAAGCGAAGATGATATATGACCCGGCACAACCGCGCAGCAAAGCGATGGCAACATTAAGCCTAAGTATAGTGGCAGTATTACTCTGCGCTTTTGCAGCAATGTCGGCAGCAGCCGATGAGCCCAAACGAACATTAAAAAACAATATGACGGAAGTCTACAATGTACTGCCAGAAACTGCGACAACTCTAAGTGATGTCTTTGCAAAAGGTGAGGTGTATGGAAGGATTCGAATGAACTACTTTGAATTGGTGTATGATAATGCCCCAATACATGATCCGACCGGGTTCGCTCTCGGCGGCAGTCTGATTTATAAAACAGCACCGCTTCACGGCGTAAGTGGAACCGCAGGTCTCTATACTGCACAGAACTTCGGGCTGCTGGATAAGGATGATGCTCTTTTTGGTAGATGTGGTAAAGGCACTTTTTCCCGTTATGACAAAATGGAAGAAGGTGATTGGGGGATGACCGTTTTGGCCCAGGCCTATCTGCAGTATCATTTCCATGAGACCGACGTCAAAATAGGACGGCAGATCTTTGAAAGCTTTTTGACTAAATCGAATGATACGAAAATGATACCAAATACTTTTGAAGGCTGCACGTTAATCAGCAAGGATATGTCCGCAACAACTGTCACACTTGGCTACCTGACCCAGCAAAAATTGCGGGATCATACGGAATTTCATGATGTGATAACGTACAATGACGGCAAAGGCAAAACATTCAATGGATTTGACATTAGTAGATGGAACAACAATGACGACTCTGCTGCACACAGAGGTTTGTCTCATGCAAATCTTACGGCAGCAGACGAGGATACAGAGAATGACCTGATAGTAGCTGGGGTTACTAATAAATCGATTAAGAATTTGAAACTTGATTTGTGGTACACAGGAGTCCCCAATCTGTTTTATTCAGTCATGGCAGAGCCTAATTATGAAATACCGTTGCCAAACGGTTGGAGTCTGACGCCGGGATTAAGATATATGCAGCAGTTTGATGACGGCGCCGGAGGGGTCGGCGGGGCTGCATTAAACGGAAGCCTGGCAGGTGTCACCGGATCGGCAAACGGGTACGAGGATGCAGACTCTGTTGACGCCAAACTCTACGCAGCACGGCTTGTGCTAAAGAAAGGTGCGGGAAGCTTATTGGCGGGATACTCTGAAACCTCTGATGACGCAGATCTTATTACTCCGTGGAGGGGGTTCCCTACTGCCGGTTATACCCGTTCCATGGGCCAATATAACTGGGAAGCCAATACGCAATCCTGGATGGTTAAGGCGTTCTATGACTTTGGCAAAGCCGGGATCATTGAAGGGCTTCGAGCGGGAATCGATTATGCCTATATGGACTTTGATGACAAGAAAGAACAATTGGGTGGGCACAGGAAAACAGACCGAGGCAACATCCACGCCGATATGTGGTACAAATTCCCGTTCCTTCCAGATCTAGAAGCAAAGGTTCGAATCGGTCTGGTTGATGCAGATAGGACAAAGGAAGGCTTAGACCCTTCTTATAATGAATTCCGGTTTGAACTCAATTACTTGTTCTAGCTTTTGACCCCTCTATTTGCGTTTGGTTACACATTTCGGGATTAGATGCACGGTGAAGATGTGGACAATGACGCCCTTATCACGCACTTTCAGGCTATATTCTAATTAGTTTTCTTCGCTGCTCTTTTTTTCCTTAACCGGTTGGAATAGTGAGTACAGGAGCCTGTTGGGGAGTACCCGTCTCGGCCAGAGTAAAGAGAAACATCAAGAAACTGAACATCTTTTTTGATGTGAAGTCCCGGTCATCAATCCAGAACCAGTGGTCCCGATATTGTACTGCCACAAAGGCGTCAGCAGGCTTCTTGCTATCGCTTTGAACACGAAAAATAGGAGGTATATCACCGGCCATCTCCTTGTCGTCCACAAGGTTAGGTGCAGCGCGTTGTTCGGCCACATGGGTTTCAGGGACATCAATGTATGCGGCCAGTTCCTGGAGGATTTCAAGCATTGAACGGCTCAATATGGCAATCTCCTGGTCGTCCTGAGCAACGGCACCCTGAGAAACCTTAAATTCTTGCAGTCCGGGATTTAGGCCGAGTAATTTCTTCGCAATATTTATTTCCGCCACGATATTGGGATCAATATCCTTCTTGCGGAAGGAAATCATGGTGGCTCGTTTCCCGTCTTCTGTTTCCCGGATGCGTGTTCCCACGGCCATGGAGTCCTGAATCTTTTGGAGGGAATCAATAAGGCGGTAGAAATCAGGATCAGCCTGATGGGTCCTAATCCTTCCGTCGACACGGTTATAGATACCATTCACGGACTCTATACAAACCCGAAATAAGATATCGACTGGCCGGCCGGACTGAACAAGAGACAAGATAGCGGCGGGGCGGATTGGCGTCATCAGGCTCCGGCTGAACTTTTCGCCCATGAGGGGCTGATAGGTGATGGTCGGTCGATCAGCGTATTTGCCACGCCCCCCCACAGTCTGACTGTCTGTGGCTAAGAAAGCATCCCAGGAAAGACTCCCGTGGAACTCGGCTTCCACGAGTTGCTGACTGATGATGGATGAAACCTCGAGGAAAACCGGGGCATCCGCATATCGAATCTTGACCATGTTCAGCAGCATCTGCCTTTTCCAGGAATCTGAGATCGCGTCCGTATAACGGAATCTGTCACGGGCTATGGTCTGTGGCCCGATGGTTGCGCAGCCAGTGAGATACAGTATGGCCAAGGTGATGCAGGTGATACGAAGTCTGTTCATTTGAACTGCCCCCTAAGTCATTTCTTACAGCCAAACCCTGCTGTTGTGGTCGCCAACATCACTTCATTTCATGCAGAGCAGCGCCCGAGGCCGACTAATTGGCAATGCATGCACCAAAGACGATAAAACCAGCCCGATCGTCAGAGGCAGTCACGGTCATCTTTCCTGTTGCCTCGGTAATCACCATACTCCAGCCCTTGCCGTTTTGCACCCCCTGAAGAATCAGCTTCCCATCACTGCGTGCCATGTTTTCGATTTTGGCGGTCCGGACCTCTCCACTCTCCAGCGTGCCGCTGATTGTCTTCCTCTTGAAGTCAATTCTGAGAAACCGCGGAATGTTGACCTTCTCAGCACTTTCCCGCCGGCACTCGCCATCGGGCCCGCACTCGAGGGCCTCGGTTACCGCGCAGAGCAGTGGCTTAGATCCGTCAAAGTCACCAGCCGTGACTGGGAGAGGTGTAACCAGAAGGCACAAGAGGACTAAACCTGTGAGTTTGAACCGGCTTATTTGCAGCTTTTTCATGCTTAACTCCTTTCCGACCATTACTCCAACACTCCATCGCTCCAGACATCCAGGCGGTCAGTCTACTTCACAGTGTACCCCTTACCTTCCAGGCATGCTGCATAGGCGCGGTTGTATTCATTGCGCCTTTGAGCGTACTGAGCTGATTGCTCCTGGGCCCACTGCTGCTCCGCTTGTTGCTGATGTCTCGCCTGGTCGCGCCGCCTCATGCCTCCGAACAAAGCGCCTGCTGCAGCACCAGCGGCCGCTCCCTTGCCCGCGTCGTCATTAGCTATTTCACCAACCACTGCTCCAGCCAGCGCACCTCGCGCGGCACCGCGGGCCACGCCTCCCTTTGGGGCCTCTTGTTTTGGCGGTGGAGCAGTTGCCTTGGGCACCTCCATGGGATCAAAGCCCGTCTGCTGCTTGGCCCATGAGTAACAGGAAAACTTATCCTGCTCCATTTGCTCCTGACTCTGGCCCTTGCTCGGGTATATAATCAGCTCTTGGGCTGCAGCAAATCCCGCAAGGAATGTTGTGAGTAGCAACAAAACAAGTAACGAAACAGCCGTTTTCATAGTTCTTCCTCCTTCCTGCAAGAACCTCTTTACAGGGTTAATCTCCAGTCTCGTGGCATAGCAGTTATCAAATCCCCCAAACAATGCCACCCTTCTATTCTCTCCCACTCAGCTTATCCAGGCGTTCGCGAAACTTTTTTGCCCGTTGATTAAATATATCTTTGACGTGGCCCCATTTTGTCACAGTTTTGGCCACCTTGTATTTCTTGCCCGTTTCTCTGTCAACTACTGCAGCCAGTACTACAATGGATAAGCAATACGCACTAATCCAGGCTTGTCATTGAGCAAGCAACGGGATCTCAATGGCCACCCTGTAGCTTTTTCATGTTTTCCATATCCCGATGCCATCCGTAGACAAACTGCATCCGAATAATACTGTTATCCAGATCGTTGTCGCCAAACACGTTGGAGCTGTAACTAGTGCGTATGGCGAGGTTGTCCGTTGCTTGATAATTGAAGGTAAAGCCAAGATTCCCAATGTCGAGATCATCTCCCACTTCAACACCATTTATTTCTGACTGGAAACCGCTGCGGTAAAGCAGATCCAGTGAGCCGAAAAAACTGGGAGTAAAATCATTGGTCAGATGCGCTTCGATCTGCCACATGGGATCGTTCTCCAGTTTTTGGCCCAGAAAGTCATCGTTCTCAGCGAAAAGCCATACCGAGGGGATCAGTTCAAGACTCTTCATGTAGCCGCGGGTAAACACACCGAAGTGGTATTTGATAGGCAGGGCGATACGGCCAAACCACCGGTTTAGACCTAGATTCACAAGTTTATCGTCGTCGTACTCACCGACTGGCAACCCCAGCATCACCGCAGCGTCGATGGTCCAGGTCGGTTCGTAATCTAACAAGTCAAAGTTGGCCTTGAGCGGCGGGGTGCCAAAAAGATTAATCACATACTGTATACTTGGGTCAGCATATCCGGAGGCGGACTGGCTGAACGAGTCACCTACTGAAACGCCAGGGGGTAGAAACCCTGCCACTGCACCGCTGACATCGACATCGACACTACCCCCGGCAAGGTTAACGGCAAGCGACGACGGCCGATTGAACAGTGTCATGTGGCGAACATAGTTAGCGATAAAGATATTGGCCTCGGCGTCCGAATTTGCATAGATGTATTGTCCTGGATCAAATTGTTGGCTGTCGGAGGCTTGCATATTCAAGTTCAGGTACTGGACAGACACGCCCTGAGTGCCGTCCCTCCCCTTCCAGTAGGCACGTGCACCGTCGTCTACGGCAAAGGCCGATGCGCTAAACATTGATATGATCGCCAGGTTAACAAGAAAAGCCAGCAACCCATTATATGTTTTTCCCGTTTTCATATGAATGCCTCCTTATTTATTTCGAAGTTCCAATAGTTTTTTATGAGGAATCGCTTCCATGCCACGGACAGGCGGGTAGTTATCAAACTCCGGCACCGAATCGGGAAGCGCCTTTTTCGCTCCTTCAAAGGGCGACCTTTCTCCGATGATCACCCCGTTCATCTCAACATACTCATCCCACAGAGTGACAAGCTCCTTCTTTTTATCAGGGAACTTGTCGGACAGGTCGTACTGCTCGCCAGGGTCATCGGCAAGGTTGAATAGTTGCCAGTCGTAAGTACCGAAGGGTTGATAAAGCCAGCTGATCTTCCAGTCCCCCTGACGAATCGCCCGGTTACCGAACAGTTCCCAGCCCAGCCAGTCACCTGGACCTCGGGGTGATTGGGTACTGCCCGCAAGCATCCCTACCCAGGACTTGCCCTGCATAGGGGCAATTTCACGACCCCTATAAGTAGAGGGATGCTGGACGCCGGCCAGCTCCAGTATTGTCGGAGCAATGTCCATGACATGGAGCACGGCCTCTTTATTAATTTCGCCGGCACTCTGCACGCCGGGGCCGCTGACTATCAACGGCGAGCGTGTACCGCCTTCCGAGACCCATCCTTTGTAAATCCGGAAGGGCGTCATGCCTACCTGCGCCCATGCCGGACCGTATTCGGAGTAGGTACCCTTTCGGCCAATGGAATTATGCCCGTTTTCGGCAAAATTGTTGACTGCATGCATAAACCCCGCGGTCCCGGGTTGACCTGAATACATTCCTCTTAAGTCATTTCCTTCAGCCCCGTTGTCGGAGAAGAAAATAACAACTGTGTTGTCGTATTCCCCAATCTCTTTCAAATAATCGAATACCCGCCCGATCTGGTCGTCCATGTATTCAACCATTGAGGCAAAAATTTCCATCTTCCGCCCCTGTATCTTGCGTGCTCCAACCGCCAGCTGTGAGGCCCTTGGCAGGAAAAACAACCGGTTGGCGGTATTGACGCCTTTGTCCACGATGCCCAGTTCCTGCATGCGCGCCAGGCGCTCTTTACGGATAGTATCCCAGCCTTCGTCGTAGCGGTTCTTGTAGCGGCGCAGCCAGTCATCCGGCACCTGCAGCGGGCCGTGGGGAGCCGTAAATGCCATGTAGGCAAAGAAGGGTTTACCGTCATTGCGGCCCTCTTTAATGAACTGTATGGTCTTGTCGGTGTAGTTCTTGCTGGAGTAGAAATCCCTAGGCAGTTTCTCAACGGGGCGCCCGTCTTCGGTATACGGCATCTTGGGTGTCTGCCATTCAATGTTCCACTGGCTGTCGAAGTGACTCCCGCCGCCGACAAGCGTCGAGAAATCACGCTCAAACCCGCGGGCGTGCGGGATCTCGTCCGCTTTCACGCCCAGATGCCATTTACCGGCCATGTAGGTGTGATAGCCGTTGTCTTGCAGCAACGAAGCGACTGTGGCCACACGTTTGTTGAGCACGCCCTCGTAACCGGGTTTTCCCACTTGGTTCGGAGCGTTCAATTCGCCCATGTTACCCAGGCCGGCAACGTGGTTGTCCGTCCCGCTGAGCAGCATGGATCGGGTGACCGAGCACGTAGGGCTCACATAGAAGTCAGTGTAGCGCGTGCCTTTCTGGGCCAGATTGTCCAAGACCGGTGTATTAATCTCGCCTCCGTAACTTCCCAGGTCCGAGTAACCCATGTCGTCGGCAACGATAAGGAGAATATTGGGCCTCTTGTTCTGCTGAGCGGCTACGCCGGTCCCTATAAAAAGACCCGAAACGGTTGAAGTGATACTAAGGCCTAGCGACAAAGCGAGTATGATCGCACTCTTTACGAAAGTGCGTCGGGCCACTTCCGAGCGGTTGTCTTTTTCTTCGTGTTTCATGCTTGTTCCTCCCATTCTCTTGACATCTTCCCCAGGCCGGTGTGAGGCGCAACGAAACACCGGTGTAGTCCGCTGAAGTTAGGCCTCTCGCCCCAAATCTATGGGCACTTTCCAGGAACATAGCTGGCTACTGATTTATCCGAGCAAGCAGTACACCCGTTCGAGTAAATTCGCGTATCTCCGCCTCGGCGTTGACCGCAAACGGGAATATACTCCTGCGTGCATATCTCTGGCCGTGGATCAGCGCAAACGTATCTTTCCGATGCGTCCATATTCGCTGAGGATGTAGCATTCGTTTCGGCTCCTCTGCCTGCAGATAAACATGATTGAGAAAAAAGAGTACTTCCTATAATTAATGCAAGAGATAGCAATCGTTTGTCCATCGTGTCTCTCCCTATCCTTGTTCAATGTGCCTAATGTGAGGCACTGAACGGCTAAGGCGAGTGAATTCCCCAGAGTCTTTTGATTTGAACTATAACTTAGAAGAACCACCGGAACCCAACCTCAAAGGTAGACTTGCGGTCTGTAAGTTCTGAATTATCAATACCCCAGCCTGGTTTGATATAAGCGATTCTGCCCGGGGCCAGGATCTTGCCGAGTTCAACACCAATCCATAAGGAAAAATCGTCTGTTTCGAAATCGTAGATCGGCTGAAATTCAGGTAACAAAAAGAAACCTCCCCACCAGGGGCCCGGTTTCGTCAAGGGCTGCATGTAAAACCATTTTCCGACGTACCGCGACGTTTCCGGGGCTGAGTCTTTCTTATAAACATCAAAGTAGTAGAGGTTTCAACGCAGCGACAAATCCATAGAAAGGCATGTCGAACACAAAAGCCACTATCGGTGCGAACAAAAAGGCATCGCCGGCTAACGCATCATCGGTTGCCGTGGGAAGTACAAAATCCGTACCGAGCAGCACACTACCGCTCATTTTCCCATCTTTACCGTATGTAAACTCTAAGGCTTCCGGTCTGAACAAAAACTTGAGATCCATGTCTCCCATGCCAATCGCATCACTATCAGCGCCCGGCGGGAATCCTGGCACATCGCTGAAATCACGGTACTGGGCGAGCGGCACTTCATAGAACATGCCAACTCGAGGGCTGAAGCCAATAGTGCGGAACGCTGTCACATCTTGCTGTATCAGTTCATTTTCCAATTCCGTATAGCGATAATAGGGCATCCACTTGTTAGAAAATGAGCGCGGGTCGGTTCCGGTCGCATCTTCCTTAACGGCCTTTGCTACTTTCGCCTTTTTGGCCGCCTTTTTTACTTCTTTGAATTCTTCTATCTGTTCTTGAGATACGTCCTGCGGATCCTGTCCTCCCTGGGCAGCAGACAGCGCAACAGCCGGAATGAACGTCAAGACCAGAGCGGCGGCAAGTAACGTAATAAAGCAGCTTATTCCAGATTTGTTGCCGAGCAGCCTCATGATATTTGCCACCTTTTATTACGGTCTGGGAAACCTGGCCCTCTGGGCCCGGATAGCCTTTGTCAGAGAATGTATGGGATCTATGATGAAGAACTAAATGTTCAATTATTTGTCTTGCCTCAGAAAATATAGAAACGCAAAGCAGGCGGCCTATACTTCCGCCAACACCCCAGTGCATGACTTCTTGCCAACATCAACTTTCTTGCTGGCAGCTCTGAACGTCATCCGCGTGGATTATGTACAAGTCAAAGGATTGACCGGGAAGCAGACCGGATCGAATGAGTTCTCCAGCACGCTCACAGAATCTGTCTTGGAGTTCTGGATCTTCGAGTTCGTCTATGCGAATATGGACGACAATCCGTGCTGAATCCTCCAGCCAATTTACCGCGCTCCACATAGCTTTCGGGAACTCGCCCAGTTCGGACTCCCGGACTTTTTGGCGAATCTGTTCTATCTGCGTACCAGAGACCTGGGGAACGTCTATCTCCGTCCCAGAGATCCGGGGAAGGGATTCGTCCGTTGATTCTTCGTTCGGGGAACATGCTGATAGACTCACCACTAGCGATACAAGTATTAAGATCCCGTATAAGAGTAGTTTTTCTTGGGACTTCATAATAATTTTCCCTCTTGATATGCAGCCTAACTTTAATATTGAGTTCTTCAAGTGCTCGGGCATGCCTTCAACCACTTCTTATTTCGCACCAAGTCTTGTTCGAATGTGACAAGGTAAAATTAGAAGCTAATTTGACAGCGGCCTTTTCCTACTGGGCCACGGCATTAATTGCAGCTGCAATCTCGCGACTGAGAGCCGTCACCAATCTGTTCTCGGCTGAGACCAGCGCCTCGTAGCTCTGCCCGTCTGTGGGCTCAGAAAAACTTGACTTCTTCTGGAGCACCTTTGCCCTGTCATCTCCCAAAACCGTCCAGCGAGCGACCAACGAAGCCTTCTCACCGGGGGTTCCGTCAAAGCGGACAACGTCCACCGTCACTTGATAGTTCGTTGGCATCCATCCCTTGCTGCCAAAGAGAGTGATGTGATTCGTAGCGAGCAGAGACGAAAGGTTCTCCGCAAGGACGCGAGAAAAATTCTCCCCCAACGGCTCTGCCCAGCGGGCAAACTCAGCGATCTGTAGCTGATTGCGGCCGCCGCGGACTACAACCTGAGGTCGATTGAGATACTCCGGAAAGGTTACAGGACCCAGACCGATGGCCACGGACTTCGTGTCGTCAAGGACTTCCGTTTTCAGTTCTGAGATGGAGAGGGGACTCAAAACATAATACCTCGTCGTCTCTTGTGTGCCCTCACCAAGGTTGAGACATCCTGCCGAAACAACGAGAGAGAGGCCAAGGACAAATACCGCAAATCGAATAGACATGTGGCCCATCACTTACCTCCTAGTGAACCTTTACCCCGAATTAAGGCGTCCGGGTATTGTTCTAAGTAGTCAGCCAAAACTCGTATGGATCGGGATGCTGAAGACAACTCCTTTAAGGCGTTTCTCAGGTCATAAACCAAGGCAGAATCCTCCCCGATACCATTTTCAAGTGTTTTAAGCGTCTCCTCGCCCTGCACCAAGGCAGCCTTAGCCGCATCAGCGGCAGTCCGGATGCTCGACACCACAGGTACTATTTCCCTGTCCACGTCCTTAAGCAGTTTTTGAGCGTCCATGGCAGTTACCTTGATACTCTCTGCCAGAGGTCCGACCTGACCATCAACATTCTTGACAAGCTTGTTCGCACTCATGATCAGTTTGTCAGCCCCCTGAGCAGCCCCCTTGAGGGAGGAAATAATCTCCTTTAACTCAGGAGAATTAAGAACGTGTTCCAGGCCGTCAGCAGCAGCTGAAAGTTTTTGGAAGATCTCTTTGATCGGAAGCTTCTCAACAACCTCTGTGATCTGTTCAAAAGTGGAAGGAATAGTAGGAATCTCAGGATACTTGAGGTCAGTGCCCACCAGCCTAGCAGGCTCTTCAGGGTGGAAATCTAAGTCAATCATCAACTGGCCAGTGACCAAGCTTTCCATTGTAAGCTGTGCCCTCATTCCGAGGTCTATGAGTTTTGGTAAATTCTTCTGCCGAGAGCCACGTGCTCCGCGAGTCAGGCGCACCCTGTCTGGCTCCAGGTCAATGATCACGGGGATCTGGACATTCAGGGTTTCGGGATCCGCATGCAGGAGCACACTTGCTACTGAGCCGATTGTCACCCCTCGAAAAGCCACCGGTGACCCGGCACTCAAACCCTTCACAGAACCCTCAAAAAAAAGAACATACTTACTCGTCTTTTTGAAGAACTTGCCGCTGCCAAAGATGAGTATGCCCACAACCAGCAAAGCGATGGCGCTGATGACAAAACCTCCGATGACCGTCTTGCTTACTTGTTTATTCATGGTCTATCTGTTCCCCCAATGTCTGCGAAAGAACTAGGAGTGAAGGAGTGTTGGAGTGCACCCCACTATTCCAACATTCCATATAGGGTTGTTCACTTCCCTCCCTCACCCTGTCTCTCCCCTGGTAAGAAAACTTCGCACCTTTGGGTCCTCAGATTCTGCCAGAAGCTCGTTCGGATCCCCACCGGCAATCACGGTTCGGGTCTCTGGATCGAGGAAAACCGAGTTGTCTCCCACGGCGAAGATGCTCGCCAGTTCATGTGTCACTACCACCACAGTGGCGCCCAGGCTGTCTCGAAGTTCCAGAATCAGATCATCCAACCGTCTTGCGCTCACCGGATCGAGCCCGGCTGATGGCTCATCAAAACAAAGAAGTTCCGGGTCCAGAGCCATGGCTCGTGCCAAGCCGGCCCGCTTGCGCATGCCACCGCTGATCTCAGACGGGTAAAACTCCTCAAAGCCTGCCAGGCCCACGAGTGCCAGCTTCAGTGAAACCACTTCGCGGATTTCGCCGGGATTTAAATCCGTATACTGCTCCAAGGGGAGGGCCACGTTTTCCGCTAAGGTCATGGAACTCCACAGCGCGCCACTCTGGTAAAGAATGCCCACCCCTCTCATAATGCGGTCTCTTTCCTGAGGCGGCGCATCCCAGAAGCTTATCCCATTGTAGAAAACCTGCCCCTTGGCAGGGGCTTTAAGGCCCACCAGGTGCCGCATAAGTGTGCTCTTGCCACAACCGCTACCTCCCATGATAATGAAAATATCACCACGGTTGATCGTGAAGTTCATGTCTCGCATCAAAACGAAGCTTCCGTATGCCATGGTAAGGTCGCGGACTGTTATGTGAGCTTCTCTTTGATTCATATCTCTAATAGCTTACAGGGGTCAGGGATCGGGGGTCAGCTTGTTTTCAAGATCTCGATAGATAGTGAAACCCATTTCCTGATCCCTGTGGGCTATCAAATTCCTATCACATCACACATCACAGTTATGATGGCTGTGGCCACGATGATGGCGACAATTCCCGTCACCACCGCAGAGGTTGCTGCGCCCCCTACAGCGGACGCACTGCGGCCGCACTGCATGCCCCTGAGACAGCCAGCAAGGGCCACCAGCACTCCGAAAACAACGCTCATAAACAGCCCTATCCCCAAATCATTCAGGCCCACAGCCTCCCTGGTGCGGTTGAAATAGAGGATTGGATTCACGCCATAGACGCCCACGGCGACCGCTGCGCCACCCAGGATCCCCATCAGGTTGGCATACAGGCACAAAAGGGGCATCATCAGCGTTAATGAAAGCATCCGGGGGAGCACCAGAAATTCCATGGGAGGAATGCCCAGAGTCTTCAGGGCATCGATCTCCTCGTTGACCTCCATGGTGCCTAGCTGGGCCGCAAAAGCAGCTCCTGTGCGACCTGCCATGACGATGCCCGTCATGATGGCCCCCATCTCACGGACCATGGCGATCCCCACTAGATCGGCTACGTAGATCTGGGCCCCGAAGAGCTTCAACTGGATGATTCCAACAAAAGCTAAGATCAAGCCCACAAGGAGACTGATAAGGGAAACGATCGGAAGGGCTTGGGCGCCAGATTCCTGGAGAAAAAGACCCAGGTCAGAGAGACGAAAGCGGACCTTTCCGGTCAACAGCCTGGCGACGACCACACAGGCTTCTCCGAGGAAGGTGATCAGCTCGCCTGCCGACTTCACGAACACGATTGCATCCTCGCCCACCCGCGCTAGAAACGACGGACGCTCACCTTGCTGTTTTGCGTCTTTCTTCTCAGGAACGGCAGTCGCTAGTGCGATGAGCCGCTGTACGCCCTCAGGCAGTCCATCTTTCTCTACTTCGATCTTGGCTGTCGAGCAATGTTCAAGAACTTTAATCAAAAAGCTCAGAAGGCCCGTGTCCCAGCCTGTGAGTTCTCTGCTGTCGAAGCCAATACGCTGTATCGGAGGGCCAGATTTAAGCTGGGTCTGCACGTCGCTTTCCGAAGGGAGCTCTTGGCCAATTCTCCAGCTCCCTGCCAGTTGGACAAGAATCTCACCTTCCGTGGGCCGACTAAAGCCCAGCTTTCGTATTTCGGACACTGCCGATCCCCCTTACGGATTAAAAGCCGTACTATCCGTCCTCAACCTTTATCAGTTTCGAGCCCCGAAAGGTTAGAATCTTCATTGTCACCGCTATTTCCTACCGTGGGCTTCGTCCAGCATAGCTCTGAGCCTTTTTGCCCATAATTGAAAGACATCTTTGGCCGCACCCCACTTAGTTACACCTGAGAGCTTACCGCCTGCTTTGGTGTCAATAACAGCGAGAATCCGCTCATTTGTGAGGGAGTCAAGTATTTCTGCTTCCAAGGTTGCCTTGCCAACGAAAGCATGCTGTCCAGTTACACCCTTCTTAATGGTGCTTAGTGCAAGGCCCACGGGGACAACCGTTGTGACCGCGCTCAGTCCTGGTTTACTTGGCACAACTTCCGTAATGGCAGCACGGATACGCATGGCATCAGGGCCCGGCTTGTCCACCAATGGATAAGCGCCCTGCAGTGCCTCTGCCACAGCCTTGTGGAATGCATCTGCCAGTTCTTTCAACTCGTCAGCATGTATGCCTTTATATTCGGCGTCATCTTTGAAATAGAATACGACATGATCCATCATCACTTTGTTGTAAGCCCCGAAATTGGCGCCCCTCTTGAAATAGACCCGATCAGCACCCCCTTTTGGGCCTGGTTCGAAGACAGGATAATTCTCGAGAAAGCCCGCCTGGGTGGCGTTTTTTGTGGCGCACCCTGTTGGGATCGCTAAGGCAGCACTAACCATCACAACTAACATAATTCTTAGACAAGCAGTCATAAGATATCTCCTTTTGCGTTCTTAATTAGAAGCTTACACCAAGGCCCACGATAAAGCCATCTGCTGCGAAGGTGGCTATCTATGCGCTCGCTAACCCTTGTCCGCCTCTGCCGGCCGCAGTCCCGATTTATCGGGACTGCAGAGAATTTCAATTTCTCAGTCCAT
>JAQYVR010000274.1 GCA_030145395.1 Desulfobacteria bacterium | reverse complement strand
GCGGATTCAACGCCCACAAACATGTTGCTTGAAGCGCACAATGCCTCTGCCCCGCTGATCCTCATCAAGCAGGTAAATATCCGTGCAAATACCTTGATGATTACCGGGATAATGTTCAGGTAGTAAAGTAGAGAGACTAATGATGAAAAAAAGATGATCGATGGGAGAACCTGAAAGGCAAGGATGAAACCGGGAGAGGTTTCTCCCATAGGGCCGGTTTCCCCGGGTGATATGGCCAGGGGACCAAAAACAAAGTAGATGCCGTCTTTGGCAAAGGAGATCACTCTTAATGCTGCATCGTTCAACCACGAGAAAATAACTACACCAGCAGAGAGCCTGAAGACGATGAAAGCAAATACACACTGAAAAAGCAGGCCGGTAAGTATCAATCTGACATTAATATTCTCCCTGTCTCTCGAAACTATCCACGCCAGAAACATCAAAACAAAAAGACCCAGGAAGCTTATCAGTCTGTCCAGCATCAGAACTCAACTCCGCTTCGCAATTGGAATGACCGAATGATAGAATTGCAGAGATGGTTGTATCCAGCCCATGAATTTCGAAACTCGAAATCCGAAATCCGAAACAAATACAAAGCACGAATTTCCCAATATTCAAAAATAGTCTGCACAGAACCGAAATAGGAATTTTCGGTCATTTGAATTTTAAAGATTTGAAAATTGTTTGCGGCTCACGCCTTGAGAACAGTACGGATTTCGATGTTCGGATTTAGCGCAGGCTTCACTTCGTATCGGGTTTGGATCAGGCAACCAGAAATTGCCACCCTCAAAAAACCCCTTGAATTCATTGTCCGGTGTGCTTTCCGAAGCGTTCCATTACTTCTCCTCGGATATGTTGAGCAAGGCACGGAGTTTGTCAGCGGCCTCTTTGCTCAGGGTCCCCTTGGCCCTGGCAAGATCAATCGTGTAAAGCCCCAGACACCTGTATAGCGTCAGAAGCTTTGGGGCATCCTTTGCCATGGCATCAAGGTGAGAAGACACGGTTGCCACATCTCCACGGGCAATCGGCCCTGTCAGGGCTCCTGGTATTCCCTTTTCGCCGATATTGCTCAGGGTACCTTTGATCAACGGGAGGAGAGCCTCATAAGATGTATTACTAGTCAACCCTGCTGCCTTATCTAACTCAAGGGCAAGGTGTAATAGAGTTACGAGATAGTTGGAGGCGGCCACCGCTGCTGCGTGATACAGGGTCTTTTTCTCTGCTGTAATCTCCAACAGGATACCACCAATATCTTCTACAATCTGACGGACAATTGGAAGGGCATCCTTATCACCTTCAATAGTGCAAAAAGAGCCGGGCACCAGGCTGACGGCCTGGTCTGTTGATGCAAAGCTCTGGAGCGGATGAAGAGTTGCCACCATAGCCTCTGCGTCTCTGGCCGACGACAGTACGTCTGACGAAAGGGCTCCGCTGCAGTGAATCACCACCGCATTTTTTTCAAAACCCTCGTGTTCAGAGATTGTCATGCATGTAGATTCAATCAGATCATCAGGTGTGGTAATAAATACAATCTTTGCCTCTCGGGTGACCTCCCACGGAGAAATGGAGAACTTCTCGGCGCCCGTGGCCTCGGCAGCTCTGCGGGCTGTCTCAAGGTGCTTCGTGACCACCCCCGATATATGGTAATCGGCCTTTCCGAGAAGCTTGCCCATAGCCGTGCCCACAATCCCGCAGCCGACTATGGCGACCGTGGCCTTTATATCTCCTCCGGGAAGAGCTTGCATGTTCCTATTGCCTCGTCCTCAATTTGCAGGGTCACATGATTGATTCCGAACTTATCTCTTATAAGGCACGTCAACTTTTCAAGGATTTCCTTATTTCGTCCCATATCTTCAACAACAACGTGGGCGCTTAATGACTCCACCTCAGATGTCAAGCTCCATATATGAAGATCGCACATACCGATTACTCCGTCCACAGAGATGATTTCTTGCCTTATGCTGTCCAAATCAATGTGACTGGGAACCCCCTGCATAAGGATATTAACCACATCCCACAGCAGACGCCACGCGCTGTAGATAATCAGAATGCCAATAAGAATGCTGACCAGTGGGTCAAAGAGTGTCCAACCGGTCAGGCTTATCGCAATGGCTGCCGCGATGGCCCCCACAGACCCGGCCGCATCACCTATAAGATGAAACAGGGCCCCTCTTATGTTTATATTCTTCGTGCCGATCTCATGCAGCAGATAGATGCCCAACAGGTTTATCATAAGCCCCAACACAGCGATAACAAGCATGGGAACACTTTTCACTGTAGCTGGTTCCTGAAAACGGCTGTAAGCCTCTCCAAAAATCCACAGCGCAATCAGGATGAGCAGCACGCCATTAATGAAGGCGGCAACAACTTCAAAACGGTAATATCCATACGTTTTGGTTGGAGAAGGTTTTCTGGATGAAAGCCAAAAGGCAAACAGGCTTAGCCCCAGGGCAAACATGTCCGACAGCATGTGCCCTGCATCCGAAAGAAGCGCCAGGCTATTGGTCCACAGGCCACCCAACACCTCGACCACAAAGAAAAGTGAGGTCAGGACGAGGACGAGCCGAAGTCTCGATTTGCCTGTTTCTCGGATCGAACAGTGGGCGTGATTGTGATTATGATGTTCCACGAAGATTCAGTTCCCAAGCAACGACGACAGGTTTTGAAACCACCTCTACACTCCCCCGATCTCGATATATCTGGAGAGCGGGTCAAGTGAAAAAAAGGGGCCCGCACAATGCTGTCCCCTTCTGGCATAAGGTTATGCCGGTCACTCTGCTACTCTGGCAGATATGGGCTCAGGTCTTCAACGTATTCGGTCAAGACCTTGAATCCAGCCCTGGTTAAAGCTGAAATCGCCATTTCCTCATTTGCAGCCCCAACCCTCAGGACAATCTGATAGAGGCCAGGGTGTGTTTTCTCGGGCCAGGAAACAAGACTGCGAATATTGATCTGCTCCTCCTTTAGGATCCTCGACACTTCCGCTATCATGCCCACGCGGTCCTCGACCAGAACGACAAAACGGGCACTCTCTCCGTCAATGCCGATGGCATCAAGCAACACACCCATGACATCTGTCGTTGTAATAATGCCAACCAGCTTTTCGTTCTCCATGACGGGCAGTGCACTGATCCTGTCTTCTTGCATGATGCGGCCCGCGCGTTCAATGGTCGTACCCGGCGTGACGGTCGTGATCTTCTTAACCATGATCGCTTCTACGTTCAGTTGTTTCAAGAGATAGTTCAACTCGTGAGCGCTCAGCGTTGTTGCCGGGGATGCCCAAGCCTGCTTCAGATCTCTGTCCGATACGATCCCAACAAGCTTACCATCTTTGTCAACAACGAGAAGATGCTCGATCAGCTTCTCATTAATGAGGTCCCTTGCCTTCACAAGGGAAGTGTCAGGGGGGACTGTCACCAAATCCTTGCGCATGATCAGACCAACATGCATGCAACCACCTCCTTTTCTCCTGGCCCAGGGCGTGACACGGGGAAGTTCGTATACCGGGTTCCTGTGCTATGTCATCCTTAATAATCAATAAGAAATGGGTGCTGATGTCAAACAAATATGACTTGAAGCTGCCTGGGAAGACTACGTCCACTGCACTGGAGGGAATGCTATCCGGCGATTTCAACAACCTTTCTTTTGAACTCGGTGCCGCTTGCAAGGGTGTGGGTCCTGGAGACAACCCTCAAGCGGTCCTCTGCAAACAGCTGAATGCATTCTGTGTAAAGCTGGTATTCAAGCCCGAGGCCTTTCTCCCTAATAGTGTCAAGGGTATCATCAGGCATGATCTCAAAAGTCTTCTGTCCAATAATAGGCCCGGTATCTTCTCTATAGTCAACGAAATGGACCGTACACCCGCCCACCTTGCATCCGGAGCAGTACGTGTCACCATAGCCATCAACCCCTGGAAAGGATGGAAGAAGCGCTGGATGGATGTTCATAATCCGAGGACGTGATGGGTCTGTGTTTATGTGGTCAATAAAGTAGGGAGTGACTATCCGCATAAAGCCTGCCAGGACCAGAAGGTCAAACGGATAGGGAGCCATTTCCCGAAGCAGGGCAGCCTCTGCAATGGCCCTCGTGCAAAAATACCGTTTCACTTTTTCGCGCTCGGAGACAGCAGGGGATACCCCCTGTCTGGATAACACGGTCTCCAGATCAAAGTCCTTGGGAACCAGATCTTCCAGCGACCTTCCATTGGTGTCGTCTATGATGGCCTTGTAATCGACCGCAAAGGTCGGAATCCTATGCTTTTTGGCCCTCTCAAGACCGTAGGCCTGTGGGTTGTCCGAACCCACAAAGACGACCTTTGCATCTATTCGGTCCGAGTTGCAGGCATCAATGATGGCCTGCAAATTAGTCCCGCCTCCTGAGATCAGGGCACCAACGCGAATTCTTTCAGCCATGAACGTGTGATTAGCAGTAGGCTCTGAAGGTGTCAACAGGAATAGGATTTTGCTCCGCATCGCTCCGCAAAACAGGAATGATGGAATACCGGATTGTTGGAATAGTGGAATACTGGGCTGGCAATGGCAAGAAATCATTCCTGATTGTTCTTTTTTCTTTGAACCCAACATTCCAATATTCCATCATTCCATTATTCCCTGATCAAGGTAGGAATAGGGCAGACAGATACATGCGAGCTTAATGGGTTATGGGAATTGGGAGACGTCAGGCTGGATATTTTTTTGCCTTGACTTTGAACCAGTTAGAATCTATAGCATTTTTATGCAAAGTCACCGGCTTGCACGCCTTCTGCGAATCATCGTTGAGGTCAGAGCACAGCCTGACAGACTCCCCGGTCAAATCGCCAAAGATCTTGGAATATCCATCAGGCAGTTCTACTATGACCGAAATCAGCTTGCCCGGATGGGGTTTACATTTGCGCGTAGAAAGGGCCGCTTCAAGGTCCTCAGGGACCCTGTAGTCACCGTTGGGAAGGTGCCCCTCAGCGAACTCCTGGCCTTAGTCCTGGCCACTCGCCATTTGTTTGCTACCAAAGACTTTTCAGTGGTGGGCCGTGCACTGAAAGGGCTTTACAAAATCATAGAACACTTGCCAGAGGCACAGAAGCAGCTCCTGGAGTCTGTCATCCAGGACGTCATAATCACAGACGGCTTTGGCTGCAAGCCTGACATCTTTGAAGACATTATGCGTGCGGTTGACGAAAAGAGACGTATTCTTGTGCACTTTTGGAATACCACACCCGGAAGTCGGACTGCGCTTGATCCTTTTGGACTCTGTTTCAGGAAATCGAAGCTTTGTCTGGACGCTTATGCAGTCGAAAAGAAGAAACGAAGACGCTATGGACTGGGAACTATAGACAAAATCGTCTTCACCCCGTTTTTTAGGCCGGAATATTCAGGGGAAGAATGACTTTGGATATATTCTGACCGGCGTAAGAATTTCGAAATGCTGCCATCCAGTTTGTATCGAGATTATCATCCCGCTTCTATAAGCCGTCTCAAAAAAGTGAATCAGGGTTCAGGGCAAGTCGTAGATCCCGAGCTTGCCGTCGGGGGCGCGGGGCGGCGAAAAAGCGCAGCATACACGGTAGTATGTGAGCATTTCGAGCCGACACGCAACGCCGCCTTGGGGACTCAGACGCATTTTTGAGATGGGTTCTATTATCCAGCATATCGTAATATTAAAAGGAGGAGTTGATGAAAGAAGTTGTCATCGTCAGTGCCGCCAGGACAGCTGTTGGGGCATTTCAAGGCTCTCTATCAAGCATACCTGCTACTCAACTCGGAGCCTATGCCATTGCAGAAGCCGTGAAAAGGGCCGGTATTTCCTCTGATGATGTGGACGAGGTGATCATGGGAAATGTTCTGCCCTGCGGTCTGGGTCAGAACCCTGCCAGGCAGGCTCAGCTAAAGGGGGGCCTCTCCCACGACGTGGGAGCTACAACCGTGAACAAAGTGTGTGGTTCGGGGCTAAAAGCAGTCATGATGGCTGCTCAGGCCATCATGGCAGAAGATGCGGATGTGATGGTAGCGGGCGGCATGGAGAATATGAATCTGGCTCCTTATTTTCTTCCAAAAGCTCGAACCGGTTACCGCATGGGACATGACAAGCTTTTAGACAGCATGATACACGACGGGCTCTGGTGCCACATCAGCGACTTTCATATGGGGATGAGTGCGGAGTTATGCGCAGAAAAGTACGAAGTCACCAGAGAGGATCAGGACGAATTTACGCTAAATTCATATAACAGGGCCTTGAAGGCCCAGGCCGAGAATGGCTTTGACAGGGAAATATTTCCGGTGGAAATCCCACAGCGGAAAGGATCTCCCATTTTGTTTGAGACGGATGAGGTCGTACGGGAAACCTCCATGGAAGCTTTGGCCAAGCTTCCGCCAGCCTTCAAAAAAGAAGGGACCGTCACGGCCGGAAACGCCTCGAAGATCAGTGATGGTGCTGCGGCCGTTGTCCTGATGGCCCGCAAAAAGGCCGATGCCATGGGCTTGAAACCGATGGCGCGAATAGGTGCACAGTGCTCCGCTGGTATTGAACCAGAGTATGTGCTGGTAGCACCCATCAATGGAATTCCCAAAGTGCTGAAGAAGGCGGGCCTAACCGCAGATGATATCGATATCTTTGAAATCAATGAGGCCTTTTCATCATCATCCGTTGCCATTATCAAGACCCTTGGGCTTGATATGGCCAAGGTGAATCTTAGAGGTGGAGCAGCGGCTCTGGGTCACCCCATCGGTGCAAGCGGAGCAAGGATCCTGGTCACTCTTCTTCATCTTATGGAGGACAAGGAAGCCAAACGCGGGCTTGCTTCGTTATGCCTCGGCGGCGGCGAGGCGGTCTGTCTGATTTTGGAGAGGTAGAAGAACCTGGCTCCACTGCGTTCCGCCATAGAAGTAAGCAGTACGCAGTAAGCAGCGGACAGAAAAGGGCGGGGAATTCGCAAAGTGCCTACTGCTCACTCCCAACTGCCTACCGCATGCACGGGCGAGAGAACGGCAGCTATTAAATGACTCGTAATTCTGACAAATTGCAGCAAATCGGAGACGCCGGAGGTAAGCATGTCCTATAGAACCGTCAAACTCGAAGTGTCCGAGGCAATTGCGACTCTTACTTTCAACCGGCCCAAGGTCCTAAATGCCCTGAACCCCGAGATGATCAATGAGTTTCACAGTGCCCTGGGAGATGTTCAGGAGATGCCCGAAGTAAAGGTCCTTGTATTGACAGGTGCAGGTAAAGCGTTTGTTGCGGGCGCCGATATCCGGATACTCCAGGGCCTTGACCCGCTCGGGGCAAAACAGTTTGCACAAAGGGGGCAGGCAGCCCTGTTCACTCTGGAAGCCATGGACATTCCTCTGATTGCCTGCGTCAATGGCTTTGCCCTTGGAGGAGGCTGTGAAATCGCTACGGCCTGCGATTTTGTGTGTGCCTCAGAAGACGCAAAGCTGGGCCAGCCGGAGATTAATCTGGGTGTTATGCCGGGCTTTGGCGGCACGCAACGGCTTGCTCGTTTGGTGGGGAAAGGACGCGCCAAGGAGCTCTGCATGTCAGGCCGTATGATCACGGCCCAGGAGGCATTTGCCATGGGGTTGGTTACACGGATTTTTCCCGCAGAAACCCTCACGGATGCAACAATGGATATCGCTAAGACCATTGCCGAAAAAAGCCGGGTGGCCCTCAGAGCTGTCAAGCATGTCATCGACGACGGCTTTGATGTCGATCTGAAAACCGCCTGTGCCCTCGAAGCCGATGCCTTCTCCATCTGTTTTGCCAGCCCCGATCAAAAGGAAGGAACCACGGCCTTTTTGGAAAAACGGGCACCGAAGTTCACGGGAAAATTGGTGTAGCGCAGCAGGTTTTTGGCGTAATCCACGCAGAATTTTTTGGAGTTCTATACGCCATATCTGGACGCGGTGAACCGCGTCGCTCACGCTGAATGTTATGTTGGCCCTTCATTCAAGTAATCCTTGCATTTTCTCAGGACATCGTTTACAGTGTAATACATCAAAATACACCGGAGGTAATGTATGAGCACAGCACTCTCTGTAAGAATCCCCGACGAACTCGCTTCACAACTATCCGAAATTGCAAGAGAAACAGAAAGGCCCAAGTCTTTTCACATCCAGAAGGCTATAGAGGCTTATTTGACTGAAATCGCAGACCTACAGGTCGCTATTGATCGTCTGCATGACACTTCTGATCCAGTTATTTCTATTAAGGATATGAGGCAAGAGCTTGAGCTATAAGATCGAATTCAAGAAATCCGTTACACGTGATTTGAAAAGGCTGGACAAGGACCAGGCGGAGAGAATTCTCGCAAAGATAGAGCAAGACCTCCCTGAAAAGGCAGAGGCTTTCCCGTTGCTGACAGGCAAATTCGTCGGGCTAAGGAAGCTGAGAATTGGGGACTATCGCGTCATCTACACGATCATCGAAGATACGGCCCTGATACTGCGAATAAGCCATCGGCGTGAAGCTTACAGAAATATTGCCAGTCGCTCCACCTGACGGTGACAATAGAGAAGGTGAAACAGGCGAACGGTTAACGAGCACCAAGCATCCAACATTCTGACACAAGAATGGAGTGCAGATGAATTTTGAACTGACTGAAGAGCAAAAAATGATCCGGGATATGTGCAAGCGTTTTGCAGAAAAAGACATCAAGCCTGTGGCAGCCCGGCTGGACGAAACACACGAACACCCTGCGGAGCTGTGTCAGAAGATGGGAGAACTAGGCCTCATGGGAATCGCCATTCCAGAAGAATACGGTGGCGCAGGCATGGACTACGTATCTTATATGCTGGCAATGATCGAAATCTCAAAGGGCTGCGCCTCAACAGGCGTGATTATGTCCGTCAACAATTCTCTTTACTGCTTTCCCATTAATACCTTCGGAACTCACGAACAAAAGGTCAAGTACCTATCCCCAGTGGCGAGCGGCAAGGCCATAGGTTGCTATGGGCTGACCGAGGCCGGGGCAGGCTCGGACCCTGCTTCAATGCGGACCACTGCAGTGCTCGACGGTGACAGCTGGATCATCAATGGCGAGAAGAAGTTTATTACGAGCGGCAATGTGGCAGACTACTGTGTCCTGGCAGCGATCACGGACAAGGACAAAGGGTACAAAGGGATAAGCTCCTTCGTGGTGGACCTGAAAGACACACCAGGCTTTTCAGTGGGTCGCGTTGAGGACAAGTTGGGAATCAAGGCCTCTGGCACAGCTGAATTGGTCTTTAAGGATGTCCGTATTCCCAAAGAGAACCTCCTTGGAGAACCGGGATCGGGCCTGAAGCAAATGCTGACCACCCTGGATGCGGGTCGTCTGGGAATCGGAGCCCAAGCGGTTGGCATCGGACGGGCTGTCCTTGATGAGGCCCTTGAATACGTCAAGACACGCGAGCAATTCGGCAAACCCATAAGCCAGTTTCAAGCTATCCAGTGGAAGCTGGCAGACATGGCCACAGAACTGGATGCAGCAGAACTTCTGCTCCTGAGGGCGGCGTGGCTTCAGGACAACGGGAAGCCTTTTGAGAAAGAATCTGCCATGGCAAAAATGTATGCTTCGGATATCACCATGCGGGCGGCCGTCGAGGGTGTACAGATACTTGGCGGATACGGCTACTGCATGGACTTTCCAATGGAGCGCCACATGCGAGATGCCAAGATTTGCCAGATCTATGAAGGGACCAACGAGATCATGAGGCTGGTCATAGCCCGTAATCTTTTGAAAGCATAACTCCTCACCGCAGAGACGCGAAGGGCACTGAGACTGAGTGTTAATATTTATTTAGCCGCAGACCCACACAGACCGACACAGACATTTTGAATGGCTGGCCAAGTCGGCTTGCCATTTGTCTGCGCCTGCCCCGTAGGTCTAAATGATCGTACTGGGGTCTGTCCGTGGCTAACAAATAGGCTTTTTACTGAGGGAACAGGGGAACCCATGGAACTTCAGAAGGGCTTCATTCAAGTATACACCGGAGATGGAAAAGGAAAGACCACGGCGGCCCTCGGTTTGGCACTGCGTGCTGTTGGCCACGGCTTGAAGGTTGTAATGATTCAGTTTCTAAAGGGAGAGCGAGAAACAGGGGAACTGATCATGGCTCAGGGCCTCTCCCCGCAATTCGTGATCAAACCCATGGGAAGAGACGGTTTTGTGGATCGTGAAAACCCTAGCGCCGAGGACATCAGCTTGGCCAGGGCAGCTATCAAAGAGGCCCGGAGCGCGTTGAATGAAAGCGTTTGCGATTTACTCATTCTGGACGAGGTTAATGTGGCCGTTTCCTTGGGGCTTGTTGACGAAGATGCGGTACTAAAGCTTATGGATGACAAACCCCTCCACATGGAATTAATTCTAACGGGGCGCGGCGCACCTGCGTCATTCACAGAAAAGGCTCATCTGGTGACCACGATGGAATGCACCAAACATTATTTCAACCGGGGAGAGGCTGCCAGAAAGGGCATTGAATTTTGACGGCTTCGTAAAAAGTCCATCTGCGGCGTTGTGGTTGTCTGCAAGCAGACTTAGATCAAAGGCACTGACGTGCCTGCTTTGCAGGTTGCTGTCTATGCATCTTTCGTCATTGCGACGTACCATGATGTATGCCTC
>JAQYVR010000176.1 GCA_030145395.1 Desulfobacteria bacterium | reverse complement strand
GATGATGCGATTATCGCAGCTAATATAATTGTTATGAGCCTTTTCATTGTAAATACTCCTTAAATTGAGACTATAGCAGCTATACAGAGTAAATAGCATGTAAGGCGATTAGGGGTAACGACTTATATAACATTCAGCGTGAATATTCGAGCATCCCGTATCGATTGCCACTTTTTGTCATTTTGACATTATGATCTCAGCGGCAATAGGGATGTATGACTCCCAACTTAGGTAGAAGTCACAGAGTGGATGGGCTTTCCCGTAAGGAGATATGTCAGATGTGTAAATGGATCAACGACAGAGTTGCTCTTTGAAGTCTTTGACGAGAGGATAAACGAGAACGTATTTCTTAGGTAATTTGCCCTGCATTGATTTTTCTAACTTGCCCCGGCCTTGGGTAATACCAACTTGCTGCCAGTTGGCGGCTCTATAACAGGTCCCTGTAAAGCGATTAATCTCAACAAATGTCTCCATTAACACAGGGCGATAGTTGTACCGGGTGTACCAATCTTGTCTTATCTGTTTACAGGCTAATGATAATATCTTGGATGCCAGATTCCGTGACTGAATCCAGGGGAGGATTAGAAACCGGGCATTGTTAACGATTAGATACAGATTGCTTTGGCGTTGCTTAGCGGTCCAGCCGATATAGCGGTCTCGGCCTGCCACGCTCCAGGCCGAAGCCCCAAAGCCTAAAGTGGCCAGAAGACGAGAACCACCATAAACAAAGTAACGCAGTTGGGCACCGGGCAACCGCTTATGGCCCAGGTAATGATACCGTTCTATCAGCTCGTTCCATAGTTGGGAGGTGCTCTTGCCGACCAGCTCAAGCCGCAACGGGCCCAAGGCACCCGCTCCAACACAGACATCAGGCTTCGGATCTGAGGCACTGCTGATGCGGACTTTGGCAGTACGATTGCCATTACCTTTTTCAGGGGGCGGTAACCGGATCAGACCATCACGCTCCATGCGTAGTAACGCGACCCGGCAACTCATCTCCTTTAGGCCGCCATCTAGTTTGAACCACCCAAAGACATCACACACACGCCGAGAGATCGTCACGCGATTCGGTTGATCGTCTGAGGCGATAATCTGACGTATCTTCTGAAGTTCTTCTCCAGAGAAGTCCCGGCCACAATAGCGATAGAGTCGATTGCACTCTTTCATGAGGTATCCGGATAGTGTAATCGAGCCAACTGCTCTTTTGACATCGTCCAAGGCAAGAAACAGGTTAAGTCCGGTGGCGTTTGGCCCCGATTCTCAGCACACGCCTGCAAATACTGGGTCAACCACTTACGAGGATTGATGTTCCAAAGCTTGAGTGTTTGAAAGATACTAAACAGGCTCGCTGTAAAATGACCACTCCATACCGAACCGGAACCATAGTAGTTCTTTCGTCCCAATGCTACGGTATACATTCGTCTCTCGGCCTCACTGTTATCCATGGGAATCCATGGATAATCCACAAAGACCAGCAGGCCATCCCAGTGCTCTTTAATGCTGTTTAAACGTTTGGCTCTTTCAGGATGCAAATCGGCTTCGGTTAATTCCGATTCGAATTGTTGTTTCATGGCCTCAAGGGCTTGACGCAATGAGTGATCGGCCTGGGCAAACTCGGAAGAATCAATCTCGTGCTTTACTCGTAGATTATTCAGATGAAAGATGTTACCGATGGACTCAACCCAATCCATACCCCATGCTTGTAGTTCATCAAAGCCTTTGGCTGAAGTCAAAAAGTCCCTTCTGACATGAGTCCAACAAAACGCCAGGATGACATGCTCACGGTCTTTTGCATAGGATTTGTAGGATGAATAACGATCTACACTCAAGATCAATACACTGACTACCTTCAAGTGTTTTTCAATAACAGACGTGGCACGGCTGGGGTCCAATATATACACGACCGTATTTTTCGAGACAAAGACCCACATATACCAACGGTAGCTTTTCTTGCCATCAATCAATTCAAAAACCAGCCAACGGGTCTCATCAGCATGCAGGTGTCTTTCGGTTTGATTCTTCTGGATGATCTCCCTTAAAACCGGTTCAAAAAGTGGAGCCAATTTTTTGAGGCCACCGCCGATCGTTCCCGGAGGCACGTCATATTCAATATCCTTGAATGACTCTAAAAGTCGATTGATCGGACGCTGATAGAGATACTTTTCCAGTAATAGGTGAACCCATACAGAGATTCCCAGTTTCCCCTTGCCGATCAGCTTGGCCGGCCCAGGGGCGGTGATAATGCCTGGTATGCCAGCACATTGACAAGCTTTCTTGTATTGCTTTCGCTGGATCTTACGGCGGTACGCCTCGACCTTCATTTCAATGAGTTCCGAATCGTCGGTGTCAAGAAATGACGCTTCCTGATAGGGACATCCACAGACGGGACAGACGGCTTCGTCTAGTTCAAAGACCTCCTCTTTAACGGGAAGGTGGCTATAATCTCGGCGTCCATGGCCGGGACTCCCTTGCTGTTGACCTCTCTTTCTTTTGGATGGATCATCACTGGACGATGAGGTAGAGGTGTCTTTCTCACTCGAGGTATTCTTCTTCTCAGACTTACGGCTATAAAGCTTTTGTTCCAGATAGCGAATTCTGGCGTTGAGTTGTTGGTTTTCTTGCTTTAACAAATCCTCTCTTGCCTTGGTTTTTTTATGAAGCGTTTTATAGTAGTTTCTGTCACAGTGCAGTGCACGGTTTTCTTCGAGCAGTTGCTGGCGATCGAGTCCTTCGTTCACCAGGCTTATCTGCTGGTCCCCACATATATTTTCTGATGCAACGGCTATCATGTGGGCAACTATAGCAGGGCCACAGGTCCGTGTCCCGTGAATTCTTCAGAAATGACAAAAAAAAAGAAAGGCACTAACGGGATAAACGGTTATTCACGCCTTCCTTTTTATTAGGCGTCTTATATGGTTTCCGTATATAACCCCAAGCCTCTCGTCGTTCAAAGGCTGTCTATTGGACTTCGATCGCCCTAGCCTCCGCGGTTCAGAACATGCGTATTTCTTAGACTCCGCCCCCGTCGGTGCCCCGCAAATCACCGGCACGTCGGAGAACCTTCTCCTTTGGCTGCAAAAATAAAGACATCAACGCTACCGCAAATGTACCCCTTGCCAAGTGGACTTTCAATCGAAAAGTGTGCGAGAAAATGTAAAATGACGACGAGGCTCGCGGTTTTGTGTAGCGTGAGGCCGCCCATACCCGAAGGTGCTAATGCTCTCTTTGCTCCCCATTTCAAAGACCGGCGAGCCAATTCGGACGCCGATCACCCCAGGTCCAAATTGCCAGGACTCGCCGAAAACAGCGCAAGAACCGGTGCCGTTTCCAAGAAG
>JAQYVR010000026.1 GCA_030145395.1 Desulfobacteria bacterium | reverse complement strand
ACTCCGCATCCAATGCAACGCTGAGGATCAAGAACAGCGACCTTGCCGACCTTATTGTTGGCCTCCGAAGAAGTCTCCAGACATAGGCTTTTCATCGAACACCGCTCTACACACAGTCCGCAACCTTTGCAGGTTTCTTTGATAATTTGCGGGATGTAATTTGATTTGTGATGCCCGTGAAGGCCAAGAACATTAGCGCTCTGCACGAATACGCAGCAGCAGGAACAGCAGTTACAGATTGAATCTAACTGCCCAGATTTTCTATTGCTGATCCCGTGAACCAGTCCTGCATCGGCCGCCTTCATTAATATCTCCATGGTCTCCTCGCCGCTGATCACTTTCCCCATGCCCTGTTTGACCATATACTCGGCAAGAGGTCCGAAGTGGAGACAGTTCAGCGTTTCATGTTTGCAGGAGGGCGTATCCGGATCAATGTTCTTCATCTCGCGGCAAGGGCAGTGTCCCACACAGATATAGTCTTCCCCCTGTACGATCTCGGCGACATTTTCATAGGGAAGGATCTGACGTGTGTCCTGGACCGTTCGTTGAATAGGAATAGCCCGTAAGGTCATGGTAGGATAAGCGCCAAATTCATGCCCCATGCCACTGTGGTAATAACGGTTCGCGTGTCTGGCAATCTTCTTGGTTCTTTCATCTCTCTTACCCGCCCAGTACGATCCACGGTAAAAAATGAACCATGGTTCATTAAGCGCATATTCCACACTCTCCTCTGATTGTCGCCAGAAGAGGATCCCTCTTTCTGCGAAAGAGTCCAGCTTGGGTTTCAGTTCATCAACGGGTATATTAAATCTCTCTGCCAACCGTTCTATGGTGTGAGGCCGGAAAGGAAAAGATGACAGAAACTCGGCTTCTTCAGGGGTGAACGTCGCTTCCACCAAGCGGATCCGAGACTTGGAATCGGGCAGATCTAAAATCCGACTGCCCAGGTGTTCGATGAGTCGTGAATAAACATTCTTCTTCGACATAAGTCCTCCTTCCTCGTCGTACGTACGTTTTAATTTGAAGACCAGCTGTCAATTTAGCACACTGAAAAGATTACAACATTTGGTCATGGTTGTCAGCATTTTTGACTCGCCCTTTTAAGGCTGACACCTTTACAAGTGAAGCACAATATTTGCTTTATAACAATTATAGAAGTAAGATAGCAAACAATCATAAGTTTACTACAATAAATCCTTGGGCTTGGGGGTTCTGTTTCGGTCCCACCTAGGCCACGGGGCGTCGCCCTAACAATGGAGAATTGAGATGTCTGCAAAGAATCAAGTGGTTCGTACTGCCTGTAGAGGCTGTCACGGTGTCTGTCAGGTTCTTGTCCACTTGGAGGGAGGCCGTGTGGCCAAAGTCACCGGTGATCCCAGTAGCCCCACCAGCAGAGGGTATATTTGCCCAAAAGGAAAGGCATCACCCAAATTCCTATATCATCCGGATCGCCTCAAATATCCCTTGAGACGAGTGGGTGAGCGGGGAGAAAATCAATGGAAGCGTATCTCCTGGAATGAGGCCCTGAGTGAAATAGCCGATCGGTTTACCCAAATAAAAGAGGAGAGCGGTACAGAGTTTGTAGCCCTCGGACAAGGAACAGGAAGACCCCATACGGAATGGACCGGTCGGTTTGCCAGTGCCTTTGGAACCCCTAATTTTATA
>JAQYVR010000162.1 GCA_030145395.1 Desulfobacteria bacterium | reverse complement strand
AGTCGGCGGTTCACGGTTCAACGGTTGGCTGGGTTAACCTTTGAACCTCTGAACCATTGAACCTCGTTCTGGTGAACCGTTAACCTCATAACCTGAGTAGTTGCATTCTGATTATCATACACGAGAAAGACAGCTCAAGCTCTTCGAACGTACTTAAACAGCTGTGAATTCTGTGCTGCGCTTTTTCGCCGCCCCGCCCCTTGCCCTGAACCCTGATCCACATTCTTGAGATGGCTTGTAGTCTATCCTGTTTGTTTTATGGCGAGTCAAGCGCAGTACAGCCTTTACCAGCTGTTTAAGTGCGTTGGAAGCGCTTGAGCTGTTTGTCGCGTGTATAATAATCAGAATGTAACTACTCAGGTTATGAGGCTCACGGTTCACCAGAACGGGGTTCAATGGTTCAGTGGTTCAGAGGTTAACCCAACCAACCGTTGAACCTTGAACCTGAGTAGTACTCTTCATGGCTCTTTAACCTTGAACCGTGGAACTTTGAACCTACTTAGTACTCTTCATCGCTCTCTAACCCCTGGCCCAGACCTGGTTTATCAGTCCTTTTCATAGAATCCTTGGTTGTAGTGCCCAGAAGAACAGTGTTGAATCACACGTTACGTCGCACCAGGGCAGGCTTGAACCGTGAACCGCCGACTTCGCCATAGTAGCCTATGGCTACGACGGCTGAATTGGAACTTTGAACCTGAGTAGTTACTTTTCTTCTTTTAATAAATCACTGATTTGCACATCCAAGAAGGCTTCAGGTCGTTTCCCAAGGAACTTCTCAACTATCTTGCCGTCTTTTATGAATAAGAGCAGGGGGATGGCGCGGATGTTGAAGTCGTTTGCGGTCTTTTCTCCGGCCCAGTAGACCGGAAAGTTGACATTTGCTTTGTCAAGAATTGGCAGAATTGCCGAGGGTCCATCCAAGTCAAGGCTGATACCGATCACTTTTAGGCCCTGGCTTTTGTACTTCTCATACAGTTTTACCAATATGGGAAGCTCCTCACGGCAAGGAAGACACCATGCGGCCATGGCTACAATCACAGTCCCCTTGCTGGCCTTGATTAATTGGTCGATGCCTGCCGAATCTATGGCTTTCACTGCGACCTTGGGTTCAGTGCAAGTGGCCTTTGTGGCAGGCACCAAGGCTATTAAGCAGGCTGCAACGAGGAGCCAAAGGTATTTTTGTATCATAGCCGTCAATTCCAAATTTGAGTCTTCAGGGGAGCACTGGGACTAGACAACCTTTTCCGGCGGTCTCCTTTCAGGGACATACAAATGAGGGATCTTATCCTCGTTCCACTCCTCTGAGACATACAGGTTGCAGTAGCAACTCCCATACTCTTCAACATCGGGGGTCCTGTACACGCATGGGCAGTTGATGTCATTATCCTTTTGGCGGACTCCGCACGAGAGTCTACAGGGACAACACATGTAACCATAACGCTTCTTATTCAGAAGAAGGGCTTCAAGAAGTTCGAACACCCTGTCTTTGTCCTTACTGAAATAGTAACCTTTCGGTTCCTGTACTTTTCTTAACATCTCATATAATTGTTGCACTTCATTCATAAGCCAAGAGCCTCCCTGATCTCGTCTTCTCTGTACCCTATGACGACCGTATCGCCGATGATAATTGTAGGAAAGGTGCATTTAGGGTTCCATTGTCTTATGTCTTCAAGAATAGCGACCCTCTCCTCTCCATCAAGCAAATCGACATCCGTGAACTCATATTGCACTGCACAGCTGTCCAAGAACTTTTTGGTAGCCTTACAGTGGCTGCAGGTGCTAAGGGTATACATCTTGACAGGCTTTGGCATCTCTTGTCTCCTTTTTTGTTCAACGCATACTCAGGCATAAGATGATGAACTTGACCTCAAGTGTTGCATACTGTGGACTTCAGGGCAATAATATTCCAAACGGTCAGAGTATAATGTAGTGCGTGGACATGAACCTGTCAATCATCATACCCACACTAAACGAAGCTGCAATATTAGGCCAGACGCTGAAAAGCCTTGAGCCCCGACCGGCCGAGATCATCGTGGTGGACGGCGGCAGTGAGGATGGTACCGTCGAGGTGGCCCGTAAACATACTCCGGATGTTCTTATTTCGCGGGCAGGCCGGGGACTTCAGCAGGACAAAGGGGCACGTCGAGCACAAGGCGATGTGCTGGTTTTCCTCCATGCCGACACGCAACTCCCCCTAAGGTATGAGTATCTCATTCAACAGGCCCTCGTCGCCCCACGTGTTGTGTTTGGTTCCTTCTATCTCAGCATACGTCCAGCCAAACCAGGCTTAGATCTTATATCCCTCATGGCCAACCTGAGATCCCGGTTCCTGAACCTGCCTTATGGAGACCAGGCCCTCTTTGTTGGCAGAGAAGCCTACTTTCAGACCGGTGGATTTCAAGACTGGCCTGTAATGGAAGATGTAGACCTGGTTCGCCGGTTAAACCGGATCGGGAGTTTCAAGATGGCCGATGGCTGTGTGCAGACATCGGCCAGGCGTTGGCAAAAGGAGAACTTGCTTTATGCGACGTTCAGGAATTGGTCTCTCATCTTACGATACTTCATAGGAGTTTCTCCGCACACCTTGGCCCGCTATTATCTCGATTCCCGATAGAGATCGTGAGGTGTCTGTCAGTGCGTGAGCCGTGGTTTCCTGGACTGTCCGACCCACAAAAGGCATGACATCTTCCTGTTGGGAGTATAAGGAATTAGGGTGAGAGTCAATTCCAACAAATCATGATCACAGCCGACCACACGGCTGATTTCGCTGATTGGAGCGGAGGCATGATAATCATAAAGGCTATTCGGAAAAAATCGATTGCGCCTGTCTGCATCCTTGTTTTGATAGTATTTTCTGTTTCAGTCTTCGCCGGAGAAATTCTTGTCGACGATTACGTAGACGGCCTGAGCCCAAAATGGGTTAGAAAATCCTTTGAAGGAAAGACGCAGTACGAGGTGACGCGAGAAGATAATCAATTGTGTATCAGGGCTACAAGTAGTGCCTCGGCTTCAGCCCTTTATTACAAGATAAAGTTCGATACGAACGACTTCCCTGTACTGACATGGCGCTGGAAAGTCGATCATGTCCTTTCAAAGGGAGATGCTCTTCAAAAAGAGGGCGATGACTACGCAGCCCGTGTGTATGTGGTTTTCCCATCACTGGCATTCTGGAGGACAAAAGCACTCAACTACATCTGGGCCAACAAACTTCCTCAAGGGCAGGCCGTGCCAAATCCGTTTACTACAAATACCATTATGGTGGCCGTAGAAAGCGGACCAGAGCGGACCGGACAATGGGTGGAGGAAACAAGGAACGTTTTCGAGGACTATCGCCGGTATTTTGGGAAAGAGCCTCCAAAGGCAGGGGCAATCGCTATCATGACCGACACCGACAACACGGGTGAAAACGCCGCTGCCTGGTACGGACCTATCCGGCTCCTGTCCGGCCGAGGCCGGTGAACTCCCTCTTCCTCTCTAAAAACACAAATACCCCTGGTCAGGCATGAAATTGAGGTGTTGCATAGGAAGGCGGTGTTATTGTCTGTAATTCCTTGACAAATCGGGAGTTCTTGTAGTTAGTTAGTGCTGTTGCCTATCTACCGGAAGGGGAAGTCACGATGACGTCACTGATAGAATCACCTGCATGGAAAGCCCTGGAAGCCCATTACCAGAAAATGAGTCAAACTCATATGCGGACCTTGTTCGAACAAGATCCGCAGCGCTTCAAAAAGTTCTCCCTCAGGGTGAACGACATCGTCCTTGATTATTCCAAGAACCGCATTGCGGACGAAACCATGTCGTTGCTTTCCCGGTTAGCGGCACAAGCAGACGTCATGGGATGGACAGAGAAAATGTTTATTGGAGAGAAGATAAACATGACGGAGAACCGGGCGGTTTTGCACGTTGCTCTTCGAAATCGTTCCAACCGTCCTATTTACGTAGACGGAGCGGACGTGATGCCGGAAGTGAACGCTGTTCTGGAACATATGGCACGGTTTTGTCAAAGCGTGCGCGAAGGGGAATGGACGGGTTACACCGGCAAGGCCATTTCCGACATCGTCAATATCGGTATTGGTGGCTCAGACCTTGGCCCGGTGATGGCGACTGAGGCCCTCAAGCCGTACGGAAAGCCCGGCCTGAGGCCCCATTTTATTTCAAATATTGACGGCACCCACCTTGTGGAGACCTTGAAGGCGTTAGATCCTGAAACCACGCTTTTCATTATTGCCTCCAAAACGTTCACGACTCAGGAGACATTGACAAATGCTCACAGCGCTCGAGATTGGTTCCTCGAGAAAGCCGGTAACGAGGCCGCGATTGCAAAGCATTTTGTGGCAGTCTCCACCAATGCGGAAGAGGTGAGTCGATTCGGTATTGACACTGAGAACATGTTTGAATTCTGGGATTGGGTTGGGGGGCGATACTCACTATGGAGTGCCATCGGTTTGCCGATTGCGCTGTTCATCGGCATGGAGAACTTCGAGTCCATGCTCGCTGGTGCCCATGAAATGGATGAACATTTTCGCACAGCGGCGCCGGATAAAAACATGCCTGTTGTCCTGGCATTGTTAGGGATCTGGTACAATAATTTCTTCGGCGCCCAAACCCACGCCATGCTTCCATATGACCAATACCTGCATCGTTTCCCAGCCTATTTCCAGCAGGGCGACATGGAGAGCAATGGAAAACGCGTGGATCGGCAAGGTGAACGGGTCGATCATTCGACAGGGCCGATTGTCTGGGGTGAGCCGGGGACAAACGGCCAGCATGCGTTCTATCAGCTCATCCATCAAGGCACCAAGTTAGTCCCGGCAGACTTCCTTGCGCCGATTGATAGCCAAAACCCGAGCGGTAGACATCATGATATTCTATTGTCCAATTTCTTTGCCCAGACCGAGGCGTTGATGAGAGGTAAAACCGAGGAAGAGGCCCGTGCCGAACTACTTGCTGGCGGTATGGACCCTGATGCCGCAGAGAAGCTGTTGCCCCATAAGGTGTTTGAGGGTAACAGACCAACAAACTCCATCCTGTTCAAGAAGCTTGATCCAAAAACCTTGGGTGCCCTGATTGCACTCTATGAACATAAGGTTTTTGTCCAGGGTCTCATCTGGAACATCAACTCGTTTGACCAATGGGGCGTTGAGTTGGGCAAGGAGCTGGCCAAGGCAATTCTTCCCGAGCTGGAGAGTGACGAAGAGATAAGTTCTCATGATGCCTCCACGAACGGCTTGATCAACCATTACAAAGCTAACCGATCCAAGTAGATAGAATCTCGTTGCGAAAACTGGCTGTGACTTCAACAGCGAGCGTATTCCCCTTCCTGATTTATCACGATTCATCGGGCCTTATCCGGACTCCAGGGGGCTTCAAAAATACAGTGTTTTTCTTCAGGAAATACCGCATTCACCCCATTTACTTTTCAAACGAGCAGATGTCATATTAACATTTGGGAAATCAGTGTGTTATTGAATAGTTATGGAATGGTTATGGAATAGACGCTTGATTGTCCACTTTACTTTGTTGTTCAAGCCTATTTGCGGACGGAGGCTGACCGCGAATACAAGAATTGCACGGAGGAGAGTGAAATGAAGATCGGTTTTATTGGCTTAGGAAAGATGGGCGGCAGGATGATTGAACGTTTGATCAAGGGCGGACATGAGATCGTGGCCTTTGACCCGATTAGAAAAGCCGTGAAGGAAGCGGAAAGTAAAGGAGCCGTGCCTGCAGGTTCCCCTCAGGACGTGGTTGACAAACTTGATCCCCCTCGTGTCATATGGATCATGGTACCGTCCGGCCAGCCCACCGAAGAAACAATCACCTCGTTGTCTTCTTTCTTGAAAGCAGGGGACATTTTGATCGATGGCGGCAATTCGCTGTATAAGGATTCTATGAGAAGGGCACAAGAGCTGCAAGCAAAGGGTATTTCACTCCTTGATGCAGGGACCAGTGGCGGTGTTTGGGGATTAGAGGTTGGTTACTGTCTGATGATCGGCGGGGAAGAGGCAGCTTTTGAGAGTGTAGACTCTGTATTCAAGACACTAGCACCGAACAACGGGTATGCTTATGTTGGGCCGAGTGGCGCGGGGCATTTTGTGAAAATGGTGCATAACGGAATCGAGTACGCCTTACTTCAAGGCTATGCCGAGGGATTTGAAATCTTGAATGTCAAGAAAGAGTTCAAGCTGGACCTCGGGAAGATCGCAAACCTGTGGAATCAAGGGAGTGTTATAAGGTCGTGGCTCTTGGAGCTAGCTGAAGATGCGTTTAAGAAAGACCCTGCTCTCCGGTCCATACGGGGATATGTGGAGGACTCCGGGGAAGGCCGCTGGACTGTGGCCGAGGCGATCGACAACAATGTTCCGGCACCGCTTATCACGTTAGCACTGTTGGAACGCTTTCGCTCTCGCCAGGAAGATTCGTTTAGCGCCAAAGTGATCGCTGCCCTGCGGAATGAGTTTGGCGGCCATGGCGTCAAGAAGAAATAAATAAAAAGGCACAATGAATTGAGCAAGAAGGAGTTAGCAAACTTGCTTTAACCCGAATAACCTAACAGGGAATAGGAGAGCGATATGTCCAACTCAACCATTGAGCAGCTTGCAGAATTTGGACAGAGTGTTTGGCTAGACAATATTAGCCGATCCATCATTGAAAGTGGCCGACTTCAGGAGTTGATAGAACTCGGTTTGCGGGGGATGACTTCCAATCCCACTATATTTGAAAAGGCTATATCTGCGAGCTCTGACTACAATGAAAAGATAAAACAATTACACAAAACAGGCAAATCCACTTTTGAGATCTATGACGACTTGACGATTCGCGACATTCAAGACGCGGCGGATATGTTCAAGCCGGTATATGAAAAAACCAACGGACAGGACGGGTATGTGAGTCTGGAGATTAACCCTGAGCTGGCGTACAAGACAGAAGAGACTATCGAGGAAGGCAAGAGGTTGCATGAGAAGGTCGACAGGCCCAATCTCATGCTTAAGGTACCGGCAACTGATGAGGGTTTTGATGCCATAGCAGCCTTATTGGGCGAGGGAATAAACGTTAACATAACTCTGATATTCTCTTTAGACCAATATGTGAGGACGGCGCAGGCTTATCTTAGAGGCATGAACAAGTTGCTGGACAAGCAAGGTGACGTGAGCAGGGTTTCTTCAGTCGCAAGCGTATTTGTTAGTCGGGTTGACACGACGGCAGACAAGATGATCGATGATGCCACGGAGCAGGAAACAGCAGAGCCGGCAAAGAGTGAACTGCAATCCCTGAAGGGGAGAGCTGCTGTCGCTAATTCGGCCCTGATATACAGTAAGCATATAGAAATTTTCTCCGGAAAGGAATTCGAATTACTGAAGGAGAAGGGTGCCAGAGTTCAGAGGGTGCTGTGGGGCTCCACAGGAACTAAGAATCCTTCCTATAGTGACGTCAAATATGTGGCTGAATTAATCGCCAGGAACACCGTCAACACTCTCCCTGACCAAACACTTGAAGCGTTTCTGGACCATGGTGTCGTCAAGGAGGGTTTGACCGCTTCTGCTGGAGAATCTCAGGAGGTGGTCGATCGCCTGAAGAAGTATGGCATTGATATAGACAGCATTTGCGCCAAATTACTTATAGATGGCGCTGCTTCTTTTACCAAATCATTTGAATCCCTCTTACTCACAATAGAAAAGACAGCTGAGGAGACACGCGTTCCATAATAGTGATCCTGCTTCATGGACACGAAGCTTCAATGTTCGGAATGCCGTTGGCCCGATTGTTTCCAAAAGCCAGAGGTGAAAAGTGAATGAAGACAGCAACAGGACCAACGAAACCCCGGAAACAGTGATCAATGTTGGAGGGGCACCCCTGCAAGAGAGTGGATCATGCTTGATTGAAGAGCCCCTTGATCCATGTGCGATTGTCATCATCGGGGCTTGTGGCGATCTGACAAGACGAAAGATCATTCTGGCCCTTTTCAGGCTCTTCAAGAGTGGTGGGTTGCCGGACCCTTTTCTTGTTGTCGGAGCAGATCTAAATGATATGACCACTGAGGCATATCGGGATTTCATTAAGGAATCCATACAGTCCCTGACCGGTGAAAGCCTCAAACAGAAAGACTGGGATCCTTTTGTGTCACGGCTGCATTATGTAGTCATTAATCCTGAAACCGATTCACCTTATGACGAAGTTGCGGATTTCCTAAAGATAGAGGCTCGTGACTCCCACCTTTCAGGCAATCGGCTTCTATACCTTGCGGTTCCGCCCTCTCAGTACATCAACATTATCCAGAATCTGGGCAAAGCAGGTTTTGCTGGCGAAGACGAAGACTGGGGTGGATGGTCCCGTGTAATCATCGAAAAACCTTTCGGGCGGGATCTGCAAAGCGCCCTGGAACTTGATCGAAACATCCGCGAGTACTTCCGAGAGGACCAAATCTATCGCATCGATCATTACTTGGCCAAGGAGACCGTGCAAAACTTATTGATGTTTCGGTTTGCCAACGCGATATTTGAGCCTATATGGAATCGTCGATACATCAATCACGTGCAAATCACGGCAGCTGAAACCCTGGGGGTTGAACACCGAGCGGTCTATTATGAACAAGCAGGTGTGCTTCGAGACATGTTTCAAAACCACATGCTTCAGCTCCTTGCCATGACTGCCATGGAGCCGCCCTCCGTGTTTGAGGCCGACAGGGTTCGGGATGAGAAGATAAAGGTCTTCCGTTCTCTACGGCCTTTTCCAGTTGGGCAGATTGATGATCACCTCGTTTTGGGCCAGTATGTGGAGGGGACGGTTGATGGACAAACTGTCCCTGGATACAGGGAAGAAACCGGCGTTGATGAACGCTCACTGGTTCCAACGTTTGCCATGGCCAAGGTATTCATGGACAACTGGCGTTGGCAAGGTGTGCCATTCTACCTGCGCTCGGGCAAAAGGATGGCAACGAAGCTCACGGAAATAGCAATTGAATTCAAGAGGGTTCCAAACCTGTTGTTTCGCAATGTATTGTCTGAAAGCATTCATCCAAATGTACTGGTCTTGAGGATTCAACCGGATGAAAGGATTACCTTAACGTTTCAGACCAAGCTTCCTGGCGCAAGGGTTTGCCTGCAACCTGTCACCATGGACTTTCATTACAGTTCTGTTCAGGAGGGGATTCTCTTGGGTGCCTACGAAAAGGTTATTCTGGATTGTCTGCTGGGAGATCATATGTTGTTCGTTCGACAGGACGGCGTGGAAGAGTGTTGGTCTTTTCTCTCCCCCATTCTGGATGCCTGCGAAACATGCAGGGATCGTGAACAGTCCTTACATTTATATGAAGCAGGAACCTGGGGGCCTCAAGAGGCAGACGATCTGATGAGGGATGCCGGGTATGCCTGGCGCACTTTATAGCTTTGGCATGAAGGAGGGTTGCAAATGTCCAAATATGATTATGACATGATCATTATCGGCGGCGGAGCGGCTGGCTTGACCGTGGCAGCTGGGGCAGCGCAGCTCGGGGCCAAGACGGCCTTGATCGAAAAGGACAGACTGGGTGGAGACTGCCTGTTCTATGGCTGTGTTCCTAGTAAGACCCTAATAAAGACTGCAAAAGTATATCATTACGCCAGAAACATGAAAAAATTTGGCCTGCCCGAGGTGGAGGTGCCCCCCTGCAACCTGAAATCGGTCATGGGTCACGTGGGAAAGGTTATCGACAAGGTAGCTGTACACGATTCAGTGGAGCGGTTTCAAGGAATGGGTGTGGACGTGATCTTCGGAGGCGCGGAGTTTGTGTCGGACCATGAAGTCAGGGTCGAAGGGAAAACCTTGTCAGGCAACCGTTTCACAATCGCCACGGGAAGCAGGCCTATGGTGTTCCCTATCGAAGGCTTGCAGCAGACCGGCTTCATTACCAACGTTGAAGTCTTTTCCATGGAAGATCTTCCCGCTCGGCTCGTTGTCCTCGGTGCGGGACCCATCGGCGCAGAACTGGCCCATGCTTTTGCCAGATTAGGAAGCAAAGTGACACTGGTTGACATAATGGAGAGTCCGTTGAGCTTTGAAGACCCTGATATTGCCGACGTGGTCATCAAACAGATGGTTCACGATGGCATATCCCTGCGAATGGGTTCAAAAGCCATGAAGACCTATCAGGATGGAGATCACAAGGTAATGGTCATTAAAAGCAAAGACGGAGAAGAGGAAGCTATTCAATGTGATGAAATCCTGGTTGCCACGGGACGAAGGCCCAATGTTGAAGGGCTGAGTTTGGAAGCAGCTGGTGTCGAGCATACGAAAACGGGGATTGAGACCGATGACCATATGCAGACCAGCACAAAGCATATCTACGCTGCGGGAGACGTGAACGGTAAGTTTCCTTTTACTCACATAGCAGGAGCCGAAGGGTCCATCATCGTGAGAAACGCCATCATGCATATCCCGGGCAAGATCAATTACAACATGACACCGTGGGTGACGTTCACGGACCCGGAGATAGCGTCCATTGGCTACAATGAACAGCGTGCCAAACAGGAAGAGATCGAATATGACGTTCATGGGGAGGCCTTTGAGGAAGTGGACCGGGCGTTGGCGGAAAGCGAGTATCAGGGAAAGATAAAGATCCTTACAGAGGCCGGGTCTGATAAAATCATTGGCGTTCAAATCGTGGGACTTCATGCCGGGGAACTCATTGGTTCGTCCGTCCTGGCAGTGAACAAGCACATGAAGCTTTCCGACCTGGCGACACCGATTTTTGCCTATCCGACGCTTTCGGAAATCCACAAGAAGAGCGCCGGCAAATACTATGCTCAAAAAATCTTCAGTCCTAAAGTCAGGAGCATCTTGAAATTCATCTTCGGTTATCAAGGATAGCTCTCTCCTTGTGTTCAGGATCAGCTACAAAAGGGAGGGTCATTATGAACAGACCACAACATTTTTGGGGAGTATGTTTCCTGTTTTGTTTTCTGTTCTTCAACCTGTCTGGAACCGCCTGGCCCGCTGACGCCGTGGATCACAGCCTGTATGCAGATTTGCTTAACAAGTATGCAAGAGATAGGGTTGTGGATTATCGGGGTTTCAAGAATGAGGAGAAGAGGCTCGATGAATACTTGAAAGTGTTGGAAGGCACCGATACCGGCAAATTATCTCGCAACGAACAGCTTGCGTTCTATATAAATGCATACAATGCAACGACCATTAAGTTTATCCTGAGTGCCTACCCCGGTGTAAAATCGATCAGGGACCTGGGCGGTCGTATTTTTGACCGGGCCTTCAGCAAGAAAATCGTTCGTATTGAAGGTAAGACAATTAGTCTCGATGACCTTGAGCATGGCATCATTCGGCCTCGTTTCAAGGAACCGAGAGTTCATTTTGCCGTGAATTGTGCCTCAAAAAGTTGTCCCCCTCTCATTCCAGAGCCGTATCAGGCAAGTATTCTGGATCAACAACTTGATGATTCAACTCGTGCGTTTTTGAATGATGCCGAGCGAAACCGTCTTGAGGGAAAAAGGCTTTACGTGAGCAAAATCTTCAAGTGGTTCGCGGAGGATTTCAATGACGATGTTGTTGGTTTCTTCCTGAGATTTGCTGACGTTGAGATCAAAGAAAAGTTGGCAGCGGATAAGGACAAGATCAAGGTCAAGTATCTGGATTATGACTGGACCCTTAATGGGAAATGACGACATGAGACAAAGGGTTTCTTATAGTCTTGCAACAACCAGCCGGCCTTTGGACGAAGTGACTCCATGATCCGAGCTATGATCTTCGACCTGGACGGCACGCTTGTTCAAACAGAACGGCTCAAGGCGGTTTCTTATGCCCGCGCGGCTGCCGAACTGCGGCCTGGTGAGATCAACGAAGATGAGGTTGTGAACGCCTTCAAAAAGGTGGTTGGCCTGTCGCGCCAGGAGGTGGCTCAGCGGTTGCTAGAGAAGTTCGAATTGGAGGAAGCGGCTCACGCACGAGCCGCTGAGTTCGGAGTGTCAGCCCCCTGGCAGGCCTTTGTTCAGGTGCGGCTGCATCACTATGAGAAGATGGTCGGAGATTCGGATGTGATCCGAAATAGCCAGTGGCCTCACAACATTGCCCTGTTGCACGAGGCCCGGCAGGCTGCCTGCAAAGTCGGCCTTGCCACGATGTCTCACTGCCGGCAGGTAAGGCGGATACTGGAGATTCTAAATCTGACAGACGCATTTGACTTTGTTGCCAGCGTAGATGATGTGCAACACGGCAAGCCGGATCCGGAGATGTATCTACTTGTCACCCGGGAACTCGACGTTCCTCCAGAAGAATGTTTAGTTATCGAAGACTCGCCCAGTGGTGTCAAGGCGGCACTGGCCGCCGGAACGTGGTGCATAGCCGTGACTACACCCTTTACAAAAACAGCGATCCATACTGAACCGCTGTTGGATGAACGCTGGATTGTGGACGATCCGGCTTCGCTCATCCCCGTGGTCCGCGAGATGATGGCTGAGGAAAGGGGCGGCGCAAAACAGAAGGCATGCGTCATATGAGCAGGGATGTCGCCCTGCTGAAACAACAGGCTGCCGACCGGGCGGTTGAAACTACATGAAGCCGCACCGCGCGGCTACTCGATTTTCATGATAGGAAGAGACATGGAAGAAGTCGTTCAACAACAAGGGGCAAGCCGGAAGAGGGCTGTAGTAAAGGTTCTTGTTCTTGTGGCGTTTGTTATTTGTGCCATTGCCGTAGTTCGGTTTACGCCTATAAAAGGCTATCTCAACGCAGATGAACTGGGTCGTTTCCTTGATGCAGCCGGTTTCTGGGCGCCTTTGCTCTTTATGTTGGTCTATGCCGTTGGCGTATGTCTGTTCATCCCTGGAACATTGCTGACCGGATTGGGCGCTGCTATTTTCGGGGCCTATTGGGGTTTTCTCTATGTGTGGGTCGGGGCTATGTTCGGCGCTAGCGGAGCCTTCTGGATTGGCCGAACCCTGGGGAGGGAGTTTGCTGCTTCCCTGATCGGAGATAAACTGAAAAGGTATGACGATGCCATTGAGCGAAATGGGTTTGCCACAGTCCTGTACCTGCGTCTGGTCTATTTCCCGTTTACCCCCATGAACTTCGGTATGGGACTGACGAAGGTACATTTCCGGGACTATCTGTTTGGCACAGGCCTCGGTATTATTGTTGGGACCTTTGTCTTTACTTTTTTCATTGGAACGCTCAAAGAGGTATGGGCTTCCGGCAACTGGGGTGAGTTGCTTTCTTTCAAGGTTTTCTTTTCACTGGGGTTGTTCGCATTCTCGTTTTTCATTCCCAAAATCATCAAGAAGATCAAAGGAGAGGATTGATTCCCCGTAACTACTCAGGTTCAAAGTTCCAATTCAGCCGTCGTAGCCATAGGTTACTATGGCGAAGTCGGCGGTTCACGGTTCAACGTTCAAGGTTAGAGGACGATGAAGATTGAACGGTTTGAAGATATTGAGGCATGGCAACTGGCACCTGTCTGCCGTCGCACAGGCAGGTGTGATGGAGGACCATTATGGATACCTATTACAAACCTGAAGACCTTGGCAAATTCGAAGAAATCGGCAAAGAAGCTCCTGAGCTAGCCAAGAAGTTCTTTGATTATTACAGTGCCGTATTTGCTGAGGGTGAGCTGACCGAAAGGGAAAAGGCCCTTATTGCCCTTGCCGTGGCGCATACCGTCCAGTGTCCTTATTGCATTGATGCCTTTACGCAAGCCTGTTTGGAAAAAGGATCGACGCCGGGCGAAATGACAGAAGCGGTGCATGTTGTGACTGCTGTAAGGGGAGGGGCCTCCCTTGTACATGGCGTCCAAATGCGTAACATTGTAGATAAGCTGTCCATGTAGGGAAACGTTGGAAGAGGAGCCAAGGAGAATGGAAGCTCGGCAATTACCGGAAAGAGCCAATATGGGCACGGAACAGGAATCGCTTGCTGTCGAGTCCTTTCGTCGGACCCTTTTCAGACATGGTCTGAGATTGGGGCGAGCTCAGACCACGACGCTTCAGATCAATGTGGGACTGTTGTGCAACCAGGTTTGCAAGCACTGCCACCTTGAGGCCGGTCCCAACCGCACCAAAGTGATGGACGAAGAGACATTTAACGACGTCGTGGCTTTTGCCCAAAAGGGCCGATTTGAAACCATAGACATTACCGGAGGTGCTCCAGAACTGCATCCTAACCTTATCCGCATGATTGAAACACTCTCGTCCCTAAGTGACAGGCTCATGGTCCGTTCCAACCTCTCAGCTCTGGAAGAAAATGATCCGAACCGATTGATTGACGTTTTCATAAAACACGGGGTCATTGTTGTGGGGTCTCTTCCTTCCGCAGACTCGGTACAGACAGAATCACAGCGAGGAAAGGGGGTCTTTGAGAAGAGCATTCATGCATTGAAGCGGCTCAATGCCGTCGGGTATGGCAAGAAGAAGACAGGACTCCAACTAGACCTTGTGTCCAACCCGCCGGGCGCGTTTCTCCCTCCATCTCAAGCCCAGGCCGAAGAAAGGTTCCGAGTCATTCTTGAGAAGAAATGGGATGTCGTCTTCAGCAACCTCTTTACATTTGCCAATGTTCCTCTCGGGAGATTCCGTCAATGGCTTCATCAGTCAGGAAACCTTGAGACTTACTTGGAGCGCCTTTACTCAAGTTTCAACCCCTGCGTGGTTGAAGGGCTCATGTGCCGGACACTGATGTCGGTGGCCTGGGACGGCTATTGCTATGATTGCGATTTCAATCTGGCCGCAAGACTGCCCATGGCTGGTAGCACAAGCCATATCTCCGAGATGGAGGGTCCTCCCGAACCAGGGACACCCGTCGCCGTTGGGGACCACTGCTACACCTGTGCGGCAGGGTCGGGTTTCACCTGAGCCGGGTCCGTTCAGACCTGAGTTCAGATCTAGTTTTATAGTTTAGCAAGAGGT
>JAQYVR010000016.1 GCA_030145395.1 Desulfobacteria bacterium | reverse complement strand
TCTCCTTTTTCAATGAAAGATATGGACCGAGCGGTTGAGCGTATCATAATAGCTGTTAGTCGCCGTGAAAAAGTGCTCATCTTTGGGGACTTTGATGCGGATGGGATCACAGCCACGGCCCTGCTCTATGAATTTCTGACTTATCTTAATGCCGACGTTCATTGCTACATTCCGAATCGCCTAACCGAAGGTTATGGTCTCTGCCTGGATCATATTGAAAAGTGCGCTGTTCCGGATGGTATCGGCCTTATCATCACGGTGGATTGCGGCATAAATAGCTTTGAGGCGGTCACCGCAGCCAGCCACGTAGGGATCGACGTGATTATAACCGATCACCACGAAACTCCTCCCTCAATCCCGGACGCCGTTGCCGTTGTGAACCCTAAACAACCCGACTGCCCGTCAGGCTTTTCGTTTCTCGCCGGTGTGGGGGTGGTATTCAACTTGATACTTGCTCTCCGGAAAGCACTCCGCGATGAGGGTTTCTGGAATGAGCGCCCGGAACCGAACCTAAAAGCGGCCTGTGATCTGGTGGCCCTCGGCACAGTAGGCGACATGGTCCCGCTTGTAGAGGAGAATCGCATCTACGTGAAGGCCGGGATTGAAGTCCTCGATTCTGGTCCCCGCCCTGGCATCAAGGCACTCCTGGACGTCTGCAAGTTGCGGAATCGCCCCTTCAATACCAGAGACGTTGCTTTTAAGCTCGCCCCTCGGCTGAACGCAGCCGGAAGACTCGGCGACGCCTCAACAGCCTTGAAGCTTCTGACGACATCAGACATGCAGACAGGTCGCGCCATTGCAAAGGAGCTTAACCAGCAAAATGCTAAACGGCGGAAAATCGAACAACGCGTGCTGTCAGACATTCTGCAGCGCCTTGAAAACACGCCTGAGTTGTTGGAGCAAAGATCGCTGGTCGTAGAACAGGAGGGATGGCACAGCGGCGTGATCGGTATTGCCGCATCCAGACTGGTTGACAGATATAATCGGCCGGCTGTTGTCATCGCAGTGGCCGATGGCATCGGCAAAGGCTCAGCCCGAACTCCCGACGGATTCGATTTGTTCCAAGGCCTTAATGGCTGCGCTCAGCACCTGGAAAAATTCGGGGGCCACAAAGCGGCAGCCGGGCTCACCTTGAGGGCTGAAAACATTCCAGCTTTCCGGAGAGACTTTGAAAATATCGTCTGCCAGAAAACCAAGCCCGAGGATTTTGTACCCGAACTGATTATCGATAGCGAAATTTCCGGATCTGATGTCTCTGCTGAATTGGCAGATCAACTGGAAGGCGTTGCACCTTTTGGAACAGGAAATCCAGAACCTCTTTTCATCCTTTCCGGCATTAATGTCCTTTCCGCCCAAACGGTCGGGACCCAACATCTCCGGATGCAACTGGGCTCCTCGAATCCATCGAAGTTAGACAGAGACGAGCCACTTGATGCTATCCTTTTCAACCGGGGTGCCGCGGTCCCCCAACCCGAGCATCTCTATGATATCGCCTGTCATGTTCGCTGGAACCGTTGGCAAGATCAAAAGAGGATCCAACTTGTAATCAGAGACTGGCGCAGTGTCCCTTAGAAAACGGACAACCGAGGCGGATGCATAGCGCTTATTGCCTTGCAATTTTCAGCTTCTTTGTCTATAAGATGTAAGAGGGTTGAGGTCCTGCACGATGTCAAAGACATTTCGTCCCAGCAAAGGCGAATCAAGGATTCTTTCAAGGATTGAATCTTCCAACGAACGGGCTCGCCAGTTCGCCATTCAGCAGACGAAGAATGTCTTGGAGCCACTTAGCAATGCCTTGGCCATGAAGCTCATTGAGAACAAATTGATTCACACGACCAGTAAGGATGATATTGAATCACAGATATCAGCCTCGCTTGAAAAATTGACCCGTTCAGACGAATTTGAGATTGATTACCAGATTGCCCCCCTCAGAGCCCTTGTGCGTCGACCGAACATTGTTAGCCTCTACCTGACAGCATTCGTCGTAGAACAACTAATCAACCACAGAAGCGTTGAAGACATCTACGGTTCTGATGAAGAGATATATATCTGCATTAACACCCAGGTTTCTAAATACATCCTTAGATGAAGGCCTCCTTTCATCCCAGGCTGGTTAACGCCCCTCTTGAAGACCCCGCTCTGTTCATACCATTTTTTTTCCAAAATCGTGCCCTGCTCTTTGATATGGGAAGTCTTTACAGCTTACCGGCAAAAGAGATATTGAAGCTCACGCACGGATTCGTAACCCATACCCACATGGACCATTTTTCAGGTTTTGACACTCTGCTACGTATTTTCCTGGGACGACAAAAGTCCCTCCATCTGTTTGGTCCGGCAAACTTCCTTCAAAATATTGAGGGAAAGTTGGCAAGCTATACCTGGAACTTAGTTGAGAACTACAGGCACGGTTTTTCCCTTAAGGCCACTGAAGTACATCCAACCTATACCATCAGCCAGATCTATGAGTGCAAGAAGGGGTTTAGGTCAAACCAGGCACCCGTGGAAGCCCCTTTTGACGGTACGCTTCTGGCAGAACCCGATTTTTCAGTCCATGCCATCCACTTGGATCATAAGGTCCCGTGCCTGGGCTTTAATCTCAAGGAACGGTTTCACATTAATATCATGAACGATAGTTTGAAAAGACTGGAGATACCGGTCGGCCCGTGGCTAAAACAATTCAAGGAAGCATTGTATGAAGAGCAGGACCCTGAAGAAGGTTTTCAGGTCGTATGGAAAGCGGCCGAAAAGGAGCACAGACTTACATTCCGTCTGGGTGAACTTGCAGACCAGATTGCCCGAATTTCACCCGGACAGAAGATTTCCTACATTGTTGATGTTCTCTACAGCCCTGAGAACGCCGAAAGAATCATTGACTTTGCCCGCGGGGCCGACCATCTTTTTATCGAGGCTGCTTTTCTTGACGCTGAGATCGACGTCGCACGCCAAAAGTACCATCTAACTGCAAAACAAGCAGGCATCCTTGCCAGAAAGGCGGGTGTTGAGCAATTTACCGTATTCCATTTCTCACCCAGATATACCCACACAGCACACCTCCTTCAGGAAGAGGCTGATCGAGCCTTTGCAGGGAAATAGCGCATAAGTAATCCAGGTCCAGAGTAAAGGGACGGGCTTTTCCAGCATGAAATATTGACAAACCACGCCTATCCGCTAGGTTTTCCCGCCTCGACCCGGGTAAGCGCAGCTGGATGGATGTTCTCTACATAGTGCTGGATACCCGCTGCAATAGCATCGGCTATGTCGTCCTGGTATCCAGCCGTATTTAACCTGCGGCACTCTCTCGGATTTGTTATAAAGGCAACTTCTACTAGTATGCATGGCATCTCAGCGCCTATGAGCACATAGAAGGGCGCCTGTTTTACCCCCTTGTTTTTGACTTCCCCATACCGCGGACTCAACTTCTTAATAATAGCTTCCTGAACATAGCCGGCAAGGCGACCCGATTCATCTTGTTTGGCATTCTTCATAAGATCACTCAAGATGTCCTCAAGGTCACTGATATTTTTTGCTGAGGTGGAGTTCTCCCGTGCAGCCACCATGATGGCGCCTTCATCCGTGGCTAAATTCAAGAAATAGGTTTCAATGCCGCGACTGGCCATCTTCTTATGGGCATTGGTGTGAATGGAAACAAAAAGATCGGCACTAATTGTATTTGCAATGGCCGTCCGCTCTTCAAGAGAAAGATAAGTGTCTTCATTGCGCGTCAGTGTGGCATCGCATCCAAGCTTCTGACGAATCTTGACAGCCAGTCTCTCGGAAATCTCCAAGGTCACATTCTTTTCCAATACACCCTTCAAATATCCGGTGGCACCAGGATCTTTGCCCCCATGTCCAGGATCAATAACAATTCGTCTTACTCCGAGGGCCAGCTGCCTGGATAGGGCACCTTTGGGCACCTTTACACTATGCTTTTTCGGCTGGTCTTTGAAGCGTTTCTTTGATGAGGTCTTTAGAGCCACACTCCTGACATCGACAACAATCCGAAAAGGGTTTCGCAATGAAAATACCTTAAAATGATCGACGGACCTGATGTCTAAAACTATCCGGACCTTATCCGGACTATGTTGAGCCACACGAGCATCACTAAGCAGCGCGTCCACGATTGGGACAAATGGCTTAACTCCAGGACCGATCCGCGCACGATGCAGATCAATATATAGACGCTCAGGCTTTCCAATCACAGGATCTTTCTTCAGGAGGCGGTGGGCATAGCGCACTTCAGACCCAGCATCAATGACTACACGTGTATATGTCGGGCTTGACCAGAAACGTATCCCCCTCACTTCTGAGAGCGCTCCCGATTGAGGCCTATAAGTTGTCTTTTGACTGGAAGGTTCTTTGGTCAACTCAGCAATCGATCTGTCAGTCTTGGATCGGTATGGGCTCCTTGGAAAATGCCTCAGCAACCGGTTGAAATAATCAAGGGCCTCTTGTCTGTCTTGTGTGCTCGAAGTAAACTTGTGCAACCTGGCATACAGGTGTGCTGTCATGTATAGAGAATCATCTGCCCTTGGTCCGTTCGGTTGGGATAGATAAACAGACCGAAACTCTTTTATGCACATCATCCATTGATGTCGGATTTTTTGCTTTTGAGGATCCTTCAGGAGTTCTTTAAAACTCTTGTGGGCGTGCCGATAGTCCCTTTCGATTTGGTCTCCAGCAGCAATAGGCGGGAATGAAACAAACATCACAAGCCAAATGAGAAGGAATATGGACTTGCGACAGAGTAGCGAGAAAAGACGCGATATCACGTAACGATTCAACCTCGTTGAGGCCATGGGCGGGACGCTGTAGGCAATGGGCACGCTTCTGATTCCCATCGCCTCTCACCCATGGCCCACAGTCTGTTAGGGTTTACTCATCCTCTAACAACTCTTTCAGAGCGTTTAACTCGTTCAAGGCTTCAAGGGGTGTCATACTGGAAAGATCCAGCTTCTTTAAGCTATTGATCAAGATTTCACCTGAGCTCTTGAAAAGGGAAAGCTGAACGTTTGAGTCCTTGTCAGCCGAACTATTGGAGTGCGCCAGGACAGGTTCTCCTGCACCGTCCAGTTCACCACTCTCTATGTTCTTAAGTATCTCTTTGGCCCGCTTCAACACCTCGGTAGGAACGCCGGCCAAGCGTGCAACTTGGATACCATAGCTTCGATTGGTGCTCCCCTCAACCAGTTTCCTCAAAAAGATTATCTCCTCATTCCATTCCTTAACAGCAATGTTGTAATTCTTCACGCGAGGCTTGGTGAGGGCCAAGTCTGTCAGCTCATGATAGTGAGTCGCAAACAGCGTCTTGATCCCACGGTCTTGCCAGTTGTGGAGATATTCTGCAACGGCCCACGCAATACTCAGACCGTCATAGGTGCTGGTGCCCCTGCCAATCTCATCCAGAATGACTAGACTTCTTTCTGTGGCATTATTCAAGATGTTCGCCGTCTCCTGCATTTCCACCATGAAGGTGCTCCGACCTTCAGCTAAGCTATCGAGCGCCCCAACCCTGGTAAAGACTCGATCGACGATTCCAATGGAAGCTTCTTCCGCCGGAATGAACGAACCTATCTGGGCCATCAATACCAGCAGGGCCACCTGACGCAAGAGCGTTGACTTTCCTGCCATGTTGGGTCCGGTAATGATATGCACCTGTCTTTCGCTTGCATCCATCTCAATAGTATTGGGCACGAACCGTTCTGATGACACCAGTTTTTCTACGACAGGATGACGACTCTCTTTCAACGTGATGCTGTCGCCGCCGTGAACCCTCGGCTTCACATACCCGTTCTGATCGGCCAGTTCAGCCAATGCCAGAAGAACATCCACGCTGGATACAACGTCAGCCATCCTGGCAATGCGGCGGTTATTTTGAGCCACTTTTTCCCTGACCACACAGAATAGCTCATATTCCAACTGGTTTCGTTTTTCCTCCGCTCCTAGTACTTTGGTCTCATATACCTTTAGGTCCTCGGTAATAAAGCGTTCGGCGTTAACCAGAGTCTGCTTGCGCACATAATGCACCGGCACCGATTTGATGTGGCTCTTCCTGACTTCAATGTAGTAACCAAAGACCTTGTTAAAGCCTACTTTCAAGGTCTTGATCCCTGTGGCCTGCCGCTCTTTTGCCTCAAGACCTGAAATCCAATCCTTTCCATCCCGACTGCTCCGAATCAGTTCATCGAGTCCCTCATCAAAGCCCGGCTTAATCATGCCGCCTTCACGTGTGGTGAGAGGCGGATCATCAGAGATGGCGTCGTCGACGAGGCCCGCCACGTCGGCTAAGTCGTCCCATTTTGAGGTGATCCTTTCGAAAAGCGGGCTTGGAAGCTGGTTGAGCAAAGCACGTATCTCGGGAAGACTCTCAATAGAGTGCTTCAACGCAACCAAGTCTCTGGCGTTGCACCGATTGAGCGCAATCCTGGCATTCAAGCGCTGCAAATCATGTATCTCTTGCAGGGCCTGTCTCATCGAACGCCTCACAGAAAGGTTCTCCTTCGCCTTTTCCACGGCGTCGGATCGGAGTTTGATCTGCTCAACATCCAAAAGGGGATACTGAAGCCATGAGCGAAGTAAACGGGCACCCATAGCCGTTACAGTTTGATCCACTATGCCAAGAAGTGATCCGCGTTTGGAACCGGACCATATGGTCTCAAAGAGCTCCAAGTTTCTCTTGCTCACCTCGTCTACGACCATGAAGTCAGAAAGGCTGTAAGACGTTATCCCGGTAATATGAACCAGATCTCCCTTCTGGGTCTCATCTACATAGTGCAGCAGGCTGCCGGCCGCTGAAATGCCAGCACCCCACTCATTGCAGCCAAACCCTTCCAAAGAATGGGTTTTGAATTGCTTCAGAAGCCGTGTCCTGGCTGTTTCCAGCTCAAAGTGCTTATCCGCGAGGAAGTTCAGCGAGGTTGCCCCAAGGATCTTTGTCAGGGCCTCGATTTCAGGTGATTCGCGATGCGATTGAGCCAGGAGGCTCTCGCTTGGTGTTATGCGTCGGCACTCATCCGTGATCTTGTCGAAATCGCTCGACTCGGTAACCCTGAAGGTTCCCGTAGAAATGTCCAGATGGGCTATGCCGTAGCGACCTTGACAGACGAAGAGGGACATCAGAAAATTGTTGGACCGTGCATCCAGTATCTCTGTATCAACGACCAGACCGGGAGTTATTACCCTGACCACATCCCGCTTCACAAGTCCCTTGGCCTTTGCTGGATCTTCCACCTGTTCACAGAGGGCCACCTTGAACCCTCGCTCGATCAGCCGCGCGATGTAGTTCCGGGCAGCATGGTGAGGCACACCACACATAGGAATGGGTTCTTCGTCCTTTTTATTCCGGGAAGTCAGAGCTATTTCGAGGATTCGGGATGCTATCTTTGCATCCTCAAAGAACATCTCATAGAAATCGCCCATGCGGTAAAACAGGATAGCGTCAGGATACTGTTGCTTGATCGAAAGATATTGCTGAACCATCGGGGTGGCTTTAACCATGGCAGCAGTACCCGCAGGGCCTAGTATAAGCTATACATTTGAGGTTTCTTGTGAAGGAGGGCTAGTTTCCTGAGGAGACACTCTTTTTAGGACTTTTATTTCTTCCTCTAACTTCGAGATTCTTTCAAGGTGATTCTTTATCTCGCCCTTTGCCTTAAACCGACTACTCAGCCCGTGAAAATAAGAAATAAGAAGCCCCATAAGAAACAATGCCACAAAGTACATAGAAAGTAGAATTGGACCACTCTTATATTCCTTTACCAAGAGGTTCAGCCTTAAGCTTTCAGAGTGGGTAAAAAGAGAAAGATTCTGAAAAATCACAATCACTATTAAGATACCCACCATAGACAATAACACCAGCTTAAGCTTCAACGTTTTCATTCCGCATCCTCCTTATATCTCACCAGCTTCAAGCCATTTCTTCAAAGTGTGGTTTAAGGTTGCGATAAGTGGCTTCAAGATGCTCAGGTATCACCCTTACCTCAGCAAATACGGTCATGGCGTTGGTATCCCCATGCCATCGAGGAACAATGTGAAAATGAAGGTGCTGTTCCACACCAGCACCAGCCACCACGCCAAGGTTCAGGCCCACATTGAATCCATCTGGCTGCATCACTTTCTTCAAAACTCCGATCGAGTCTTTGACCGTCTTTAGAAGGTCACCCATCTCTTCGTTCGTAAACTCATCCAACGTCGATATATGTCTCTTGGGAGCCACCAGAAGATGTCCATTGATATACGGATATTTGTTCATCATGACCATGGAGAGTGCCCCCTTGTACAATGTCAGATTGCCTTTGTCCGTCAACGCAACACAGAATATGCATTCCTTCTCTTTTTCGCTCAGAATGTACTCCATGCGCCAGGGAGCCCATACGGTCTTCACTACTTTTACCTCGGCAATAAATATCTCAAAAATCTGTAGAAGTTTTCAGCAACACGTTCCGACTAATGCAGTTTTTTGATGACAGAACATTGTCCTGGGAATCACTGCAAACATCGTAGCCGGAGCCAACCAAATTGTCGACACTATATAGCAGGCTTAGCTGAAAAGACAACCCCAATTTGAATCAGGATGGTGGTGTCAATGATTCAGGGCACTTAGCTTATCAAACCTTATTGTTCTACGCCAAAATGTGCCACGATTCTGCACCCAATTCGCACACGGGGCAGAGGTTTGGACCGGATTCCCCATTCATTGGGTTGTTAAAACCTTGTTGTTACGATATGGTTCTGTTCTCTTTATAATTTCAGAACTTATAACAATGCAAAGGTATATTTGATCTTTGTAGACGAGAAGACAGGCACGACCTGTTATGTGCCATGCCTGTTTGCCTTTGCGGACAGAGCAAGGGATAGGTGGTCATGAAGGTCTTAACAAGAGTAACCACATCAATTTTAATCCTATTACTCTCAACAGTTGGTCTCTGCTATCCTCAAAGTACTGCTGTGGAAATCCACACTGTGGGTATAGAGCATGCTGTTCAAGGAAACTTTGAGAAGGCCAGGCTGGAATTTGAAAAGGTCTTGAAGGTTGATCCATCTTTTGAATCTGCAAGAATAGCCTTGGAATTGATTGAAAACGTTATAGATCAAAAGGTAAGAAAGGAAACGGCTATCCATCATTTCAAGGCGGATGGTTGCATCATTAAACGGCAGTGGGATGAGGCGATCGCTGAGTGTGACAAGGCCTTAGAGATGAATCATAAGTTTGCCATGGCCTACATCGATCGAGGGATTGCCTATGTAGGCAAACGCGAGTACGGCAGAGCCATTGCTGATTTCAATAAGGCCATCGAGATAAACCCCAGGTTGCCTGGGTTCTACCTCTCTCGAGGGATTGTCTATTCGTATAAAGGCGAGTATGACAAAGCCATCTCTGATTTCGACAAGACTATTGACATAAACCCGAAGGGCGCTATGGGCTACTACAGTCGGGGGCTTGCCTATCAAGGCAAAGGTGAATATGACAAAGCCATCTCTGATTTCGACAAGGCTATAGACTTAAACCCGAAGGAGGCTATGTTCTACAGGAGTCGAGGGGCTGCCTGGCACTACAAGGGCGACTATGAACGGGCCGTGGCTGATTACACTAAAGCCTCTGACAGAAAACAACACTATCCGCCACGACTCACCGGGGAATCTGATACCTTGGATGAGTTGGACGCGCCAAAGAAAGTAACTCCCGAAGAAGGACCCAAACGCATTCCTATGCTTGGGACCATAAAGGTTCCCGTTGGCAATATACGCAGAAAGCCGACAACAAGATCGTTAGTCATAGCTAAGCTAAGAACAGGAACCCAGGTCACGATAGTACACCAAGAGGGTAAATGGTGTCTAGTCAAGTTTCTAGATGGCCAGGTAGGTTGGGCTCATGAAATTATCATTGTCAAATCACAATAGACTCAAGCGGCCGGCGTAAAAGATATTCTAACAGAACTTAGCTAGTTTCCATCCATAAACGGCCCTTTTGTTGCCCAGCAATGCTTCGCGCCCGATGAGCGGCGTTCTCCACGAGTTTGCGTCGGGGGGTTGTGAAAAGGCCGTCCCCGGAGACGTACCCTAAGCAAAGATTGTCGAGGCAAGTTCCGTTCAAAAGATATACAAATATCTTCTTCGTGAACACCCCGTTGCCACGGGTTGGTGTCAGGCTGCAAAAGTATCCCCTCACACGAAACCACGGGCCTAATGGCATCACCCGCCTTCAGAGATCTGGGTCAGTTCCACATCTCCCCAAAGGCCCATCCTGCTATCCACGATCACAACTATGCCCATAACCCCTTTTATCTTTTCTCCAAACGCAATGGCCGGTTCAATGTCATCTTTGCCCGACACCTTGTTTCCAATGGCTGTAGCGGCAGCGTCCGCAAGTGCTGTTGAGTCTGAAATCACGACGGCTGCGTCTGCCCTTCCAAGGCTAAGGGAATGACCTAATGTCCCCGAAGAGGTACAAACGGCCACAGGGCGCCCCGGCGAGTCGATACGCACTCCAATCTTGCTGCTAAGGGGAGACTTGCCGGCAAAAATGCCTGCAACTAAAGGAAAGCAGGTCCTGATGAAGACATCTCCCCCATTTTCAACAATCACATCTTTGCTGTGTGCCAGGAGGTCTCTGCCCACGTACTCAGCAATAGCCCCTGCCACTGCTGCCATTGGACCAACACCGGCATTTTTGGCCGCCGCGATCATAGTTTTGACAATGGGTGGTGCCAGTTTGTCCCGGGGCCATGGGACCATCGCATGGACAAACTCTGGGTGCTGTTCAAGATAACGCTCAAGTGGAATTCTGTGTTTCAGAATAAGATCTTTGGTCTCGGTTTCAAGAGGTTTGTCGGCCCTAACAAGAAGATCAGTCTCCCTGACCACAACCCGGAAGCTTGCCAGGTTCTTGTCCGAAACAAGGCTGCGATAAGTGCGCGGTTGGGGCTGTTTCATGTTGGTTGTGAGGTTTAGGGGTCGAGTTGTTGAGTGGTCTCGCCTGGCGTCACTTCTGACACACGCTTTCAACCGCGCTGTATCCCAAAAAGTTATTGACTGCTTCGGTCAAGTCTTGGCCGGCTTTCACCCGTATGCTGTCGGACAGCGCAATAATCGTGTCAGTCTTTTGTGGCACAAGAAGGTGCAGAAAGGCGCTGCAAGATCCCTTGTGTTGCTTCAAGATCTCACAGAGTTTCTGGAGACTTTCCTTGTTGAGATCGGCTATGTCGAGGTTAAGATGGACACTCGCTGTCCAAGTCTCTTCGGCCTTCTCTATCGGAGCAATCGCGTCGGCCAGAATCTTGCTTGACTGTTCGTCTCTCGTGATGCGACCTTCAACCATAATGGCTGAGTCCTTATTTACAAGGTCGGACACGGTGGAATATAACGAGGCGAAGAGGATGACCTCTGCTAGACCGCTCAAGTCCTCCAGGGTTACAAAGGCCATAACTTCCCCTTTCCTGTCATGATGAAGTTTGTACTCTCGAACAATGCCTCCTATCCGAACGACTCGACCATCTGAAAGGTCCTGAAGCTTGAGGGTATTTGTGTTGGCAAACTTCTTGAGTACTGGCTCATACCTGGCGAGAGGGTGCCCTGTTATAAAAAAACCAACGGATTCCTTCTCATACTTCAAGAGCTCACTCTCACTCCACTCGTCTATGTCAGGGAATGGGGGATAGATTGTGTCGTGGCTATCCATTTCCATAGCCTCAAAAAGGGTAAATTGGCCGTTCATGCGATCCTTCTGTGTCCTTTGCCCTGCCTCCAAAGTCTCGTCCAGCACAGACATTATCTGAGACCGCCTTGCCCCTGTCGAGTCAAAAGCTCCGGCCTTAATCAGGCTCTCAACAACGCGCCGGTTGACCTTTCTGTGATCTACCCGTTCGCAGAAATCGAACAATGACTCAAAAGCCCCGTTCTCTTCTCGAACCCGCAGAACTGAGTCTATGGCCCCCTGTCCAACGTTCTTAACGGCTGCTAGACCAAAACGAATTTTGTCCTTCACTGCCGTAAAATTCATGTCGCTTTGATTAATATCAGGGGGCAAAACCTCAATGTCTTGATTGCGACACTCGGCAATGTATTTGACCACGTCTTCGGTCGAGTTCATCTCGCTTGTCAGAATGGCAGCCATTAACTCGACCGGAAAGTGAGCCTTTAGATAGGCCGTCTGAAAGGCAATCATGGCATAAGCCGCGCTGTGGGCCTTATTAAAACCATAGCGTCCGAATGTCTCAATTTGCTTAAAGACCTTTTCCGCGTTGTCCGGATTCACCCCCTTCTCCTTAGCCCCGGAGAGAAATCGCTCACGCTCCTGAACCATGATCTCGCTGATCTTCTTGCCCATGGCTTGTCTCAGGTTGTCCGCTTCAGCCATGGAATAGTCTGCAAGCACACTTGCGATATTCATGACCTGTTCCTGATACACGATGACCCCATAGGTCTCCTGAAGGATAGGTTCGAGCTCTGGAAGAAGGTAGGTCACCGGAACTCGACCATTTTTTCTTTCAACAAACTGATCGTGCATACCACTGTCTAAGGGTCCAGGCCGGTAAAGGGCGACCAATGCAATGATATCCTCAAAACAGGCTGGTTTAAGGCGTACTAAAAGGTCTTTCATACCCGAGCTTTCCAGCTGAAACACGCCTGTGGTCTGGGCTGAACCAAGGATTTGAAAGGTCTTTTTGTCCGCCAAGTCTAGATGTGCCAAGTCTGGTGGTACGCCTCCCCGTTTACGTATGATTTCGCATGTTTCCTTCATCACCGTCAGATTCCGAAGTCCCAGCAGATCGAACTTGGTCAGTCCGACTTTTTCCACGGCCTTCATGTCGTACTGAGTGACGACCTCCCCTTTCTTGCCTCTGGCCAACGGCAGATACTCCACCAACGGCCGATCTGAAATGACCACTCCGGCAGCGTGGGTCGAAGCGTGCCTTGGCAGGCCCTCCAAAGCCTTGGCAATGACAAAGAAGTCCTTCACATGGGGCATTTCTTCCGCCATAGTTTGAAGTTTAGGCTCTTGGGCAATGGCTTGTTCCAAGCTGATATTTATCACCTCGGGGATCATCTTGGCGATGCCGTCAACCTCTCTCAGGGGAATGTCAAGGGCCCTTCCAACATCCCTTAAAACTGCTCTTGCCTGCATCTTGCCGAAAGTAATGATCTGGGCCACGTGGTTCGGGCCACCGTATCTTTCGACCACGTACCTGAACACAGCCTCCCGGCCTTCTATGCAGAAGTCAACATCGATGTCAGGAAGCGTTTTCCGTGCAGGATTCAAGAAGCGTTCAAATATCAGCCCGTACACAATCGGATCAAGGTCGGTGATCTTAAGCGCATAAGCCACTAAGCTGCCGGCTGCAGAACCGCGGCCCGGCCCCACCGGGATGTCTGACTCTCTAGCAAACCGAACAAAGTCCGCAACCACCAGGAAATAGCTGGAGAAGCCCATGCCTTTGATCATGTCCAGCTCCCGGTCAAGACGCTCCTGGTATTGCTGGTTGTCTCCATCAGAAAAGTCGCGATTCCTTTTGCGAACCTCCTCAATTCGCACTTCCAACCCCTGTCTGGCCTCCCGTTCAAGGTATTCATCCACACCGGAGACCGGATTCTCTTCCGAACCGAAGTCTCCGGACTCAGGGCGAAATCTGGGAAAATGATGGGACTTTAGGTCGAGTTCCAAGTTGCATCGGTTGCCGATCTCGACCGAATGTTCTATTGCACCCGGATAGTCCCGGAAATCGTGCTTCATCTCTTCCGGAGACTTGAAATAGAGCTCTTCAGTCCGAAACTTCAGACGTTTCGTTTCGTGGACGGGTTTACCAGTCTGGACGCACAGAAGCACATCATGGGCACGGGCATCTTCTCGATCCAAATAGTGACAATCATTCGTGGCAACCAGAGGGATTGAAAGCATTTCACTCATTTCCCGCAGAGCATGGTTGACCGTATCCTGGGCCTGTAAGCCGTTGTTTTGAACCTCTAGATAGAAATTGCCTTCCCCAAACATGCCCTGATAGGTATTCGCGGCCTCGGTTGCCTTATCCACGCGACCTGCTTGTATCAAACGTGGGATCTCACCGTGGAGGCAACCGCTCAAAGCAACTAAGCCCTTGCTGCAATCCGCAAGGATGGATTTGTCCACCCGGGGCTTGTAGTAGAAGCCCTCCAAGTGGGCCGCGCTAACCAGTTGACAAAGATTCTGGTATCCTTCTTTGTTTCTCGCTAACAGGGTAAGATGGGACAACCCCCCTTTGTCGCGCGGCGCCCTGTCAAATCGACTCCCCGGAGCTACATAGATCTCGCATCCAATGATTGGCTTGATACCGGCCTTGTACGCCTTTTCATAAAATTCAACGGCGCCGTACATTGTGCCGTGATCAGTAATGGCCATGGAGGTCATTTGGTGGGAGGCAGCCCTCTCTAGGAGAGGCTCTATACGGATTGCCCCATCAAGGAGGCTGTACTGAGTGTGGATATGGAGGTGGACAAAACCAGCGGAGGGCATCATTCTAACCGGTAATTGGGGGCTTCCTTGGTAATGATCACATCATGTACATGGCTTTCGCGTAAACCGGACGGAGTGACACGAATAAATCTTGCATTCTGCCGCAATTCGTCTACCGTTCGGCAGCCAACATAACCCATGCCTGCTTTCAAACCCCCAACAAGCTGGTATACACACGCGGAGAGCGTTCCCTTGTAGGGAACCCGGCCTACGATTCCCTCGGGAACAAGCTTGGCATCTTCATGAAGATCTTCTTGATAATACCTGTCTTTGGCCCCCTTTTTCATGGCCTCCAAAGAGCCCATGCCACGATAAACCTTATAACTTCGACCCTGAAACAAGATAGTCTCTCCCGGACTTTCGTCGGTGCCGGCAAAAAGACCCCCTATCATCACCACGTCTGCACCAACTGCAACCGCCTTGGTTATATCGCCTGAAAATTTGATGCCGCCATCGGCAATCAGAGGAATACCGGTCTTATCACTGACTGTCCTACAGTTCATGATGGCAGTGACCTGCGGAACTCCAGCCCCGGCAATGATTCGGGTGGTGCAAATGGAGCCTGGCCCGACACCTAACTTAACTCCGTCGGCACCGGCTTTGATAAGGGCTTCGACCCCTTCGGGTGTGGCCACATTACCAGCGATCAACTCAATATCCTTAAAAGTGCTTTTTAGCTGTTCAACCGCTCCTAACACACCAGCACTGTGACCATGAGAGGTGTCTATCACAATGACGTCGGCACCACTGCCAAGCAGTGATTCGGTCCGCTCCTCCATGTCGGAGGCTATCCCTGTCGCAGCACCGACCCGGAGTCTTCCCAAGTGGTCCTTGCAGGCGTCAGGATACTTCTTGATCTTCTCTATATCCTTGATGGTAATGAGGCCTTTCAGATGCCCCTTGGTGTCCACCACGAGAAGTTTTTCGATTCTGTGTTTGTGCAGTAGCTTTTTGGATTCCTCAAGCGTAATCCCCTCCGATACAGTAACCAAGTTTTCCTTGGTCATCACATCAGACACCTTCCTGTTCAGGTCTGTCTCAAAGCGAAGATCCCTGTTGGTTACAATCCCGACCAACTGGTTTTTCTTAACCACCGGAACTCCCGAAATACGATATCTTTCCATGAGTGTCAGTACCTCATGGATTTGTCTTTCAGGGTCAATAGTCAGGGGATCGACGATCATGCCACTCTCAGACTTCTTGACCTTGTCCACCTCTTGAGCCTGGCTCTCTATGCTCATATTCCTGTGAATAATTCCCATTCCCCCTTCTCTGGCCAAACTGATGGAGGTCTGGGCCTCTGTCACCGTATCCATGGCTGCACTTATGATCGGAATGTTAAGAGAAATGCTCGGGGTCAAGCGGGTGCGCACCACCACGTCGCGTGGCAGCACCTCTGAATAGGCTGGAACAAGCAAAATATCATCAAACGTCAAACCTTCCCCTAAGATGGACTGTGCCATAAGCGCTCTCCTGTATCTCTTTTTAGAATCTGCATGATTAGCAGATGAGCCTCCTTTTGGCAATAATTTATTGGGATGTGGCGAATCGATATCCTTGACAGGAAGGTCCAAAGAAAACTATAGGAGACAGATGCTGTTAAACATCAATCCCAACAATCCGCAACCCCGTCTGATTCGAAGGGTTTCAGAGGCGCTTAAAGACGGGGCGACGATTGCCTACCCCACAGACACCTATTACGGCATAGGCTGTGACATTATTAATAAGAAAGGGATAGGAAAAATCTATCGTATCAAACGGCGAAGCCAGAAAAAGCCCTTCAGTTTTATCTGCGCCGACCTAAAGAATATCAGCCAATATGCCAAGGTTTCCAATTATGCTTATAAAACCATGAAGAGGCTCCTGCCAGGTCCTTATACATTTGTCCTGGAAGGCGCTAAGCTTGTTCCAAAGATAGTCCTGACCGCGCAGAAGACGGCTGGTATTCGGGTACCGAATCACCCTATATGCCTAGCGTTGGTCAAGCAACTCGGCCGCCCCATTATATCTACAAGCGCCAGCCTTGCAGACGGTGAGATACTTTCATCCTCTGCGATTTTCGACGCTCTTGGGACTCAGATTGACATTGTCATTGACGGTGGGCCGGTACCAGGGCAGCCTTCAAGCGTGGTTTCTCTTATTGGGGATATCCCGAACATCATCCGAGTAGGACTGGGGGACGTGGCTATCTTTCAGTGATTTGGGATTGCGAACTGGGGACTAAGAGAGAAGATGAAATGGTCAAACGAGAAACATTTGATTTTCGGTTCTCGATTTTGTTAGCTCACTTTATTGATCCTTTTGCCTAGACTTTCAGCCGGCTTAAAGTGAACCACCCAACGCTTGGGAATATATACCGGGGCCTTGGTCTTGGGGTTCCTTCCCTTTGCAGGTGCACGCTCTTTTATCGTGAAGCGACCCAGTCCTCGCAGCTCGACTGTCTGCCCCCCCATTAGGCCTTTCGCCATGCTTTCAAAAAATTCATCTGCAACGCTCAACATATCCTGCTTGCTAATACCGGGAAATGCTTTCACTAATGCGTCTATCAGCCCTTGTTTAACCATCATCTACACCATGTCCCGGCACATATAGATAACCCGGATAACCGGAATGAAGCGCAGCACCTGTGATCCGGTCTAGAGCTCCCGCCAGCTTGGAACCCAAAATCAATTCCAGCATCGAGAACTTCTTCTCTTCGGCATATATTACCGAAGGCTCCCCCTTGATACCTCCCAGTTCGGATGCAATTGCAATTGCATCCTCCATGTTGCCCAGGCTGTCAAGCAAGCCGAGTTTCTGCGCTTGTTCTCCCGAGAATATTCGACCGTCGGCAATGGCTCGAACCGACTCTTCAGACATCTTTCTTCCCTCAGCAACTGCTGTTACGAATTGCTGGTGGACATTGTCAATAAACCCCTGCAACAGGTCCCTTTCTTCAGGCGTCATTTTGCGCAAAGGAGAACCCGTGTCCTTGTAGTCTCCACTCTTCAAGACAACTGCTGAAAGCCCGATCTTTTTGAACAACTCTTCCAGATTGGCAAATTCCATCAGAACTCCGATACTACCCGTAATAGTCCCAGGATTTGCCACGAGGTGATCGGCTGGCGCAGCCACATAGTATCCGCCTGAAGCGGCTATGGCACCCATTGAGACAACTACCTTCTTGGTACGGATTGTCTTCTTTACCTCTGCATAGATTTCTTGGGAAGGGCCGACGCCACCACCGGGGGAATCGATCCTCAAGACAATGGCCTTGACGTCCTCATTCTGTCGGAATCGCTTAAGCTGCAAAACAGTCTTCTTCGCATCTGCGATAACCCCATTGACTTCTACAACCCCAACCTTTTCGCCAAACTCAAAGGCAGCGTCCCTGTTGCCAAGAAAGAAAAGGGCCGCCATGCTGATGATCATGACCGCCCCAATAGCACAAAGAACCAACAGAGAAAACAAAATGGGATATCTTCTGGCAAACATCGTACCCGCCGCGGCTTCCTACGCCTCTTTGTCTGTTTCCTGTTCAGCTACCTCAGGTTCTACGGCCTCCTCGATACCAATATCAGCCGTCTCCCCTGTTTCATCAACGGGCTCCTGCTCGGTTGTGTCCTCCACGGCCACTTCCGGGCCGCCCTCGACCTCTTTCTCCTCAATCTTCTCGTCAGCTATCTCGGAAGCCTGTTCAGCCACCTCAGGTTCTACGGCCTCCTCGATACCAATATCAGCCGTCTCCCCTGTTTCATCAACGGGCTCCTGCTCGGTTGTGTCCTCCAGGGCCAGTTCCGGGCCGCCTTCCGTATCAGTCTCGTCAATGCTGTCATCAGCAATCTCGGGGGGCTCTTCAGATGAATCCTGATCCACTGTTTTTTCTTTAAGATTGTCCTTCAGACGCTCCCCTAAGCTCGATTCAGATCCTTTGTAACTGCTCAAGTAGTCGACGACCAGCTCATGGTCCTCATCCGTTTCAAGCTGCTTGACGGAAAGGCCGATGCGACGTTCCTTGGGATTAATATTGATGACCTTGGCCGAAATAATGTCTCCAACTTGAAACTTGCCCACAGGCGTCTTAATCTTCTCTCCACTCACTTCCGAAACGTGGGCCAGTCCTTCAATCCCCTCCTCCAGTTCAACGAAAAGACCAAAGTCAGTGACATTCGTTATAGCACCCGTAATCTTGTCTCCTATCTCATATCGTTCCGGGATCGTTTCCCAAGGATCTTTCTGAAGTTGTTTGACCCCAAGAGAAAACCGCTCGTTTTGTTTGTCAATATTAAGAACAATAGCCTGAACCACGTCACCTTTCTTGTACAGTTCAGATGGGTGTTTGATACGCTTGGTCCATGAAATGTCAGAAATGTGCACTAAGCCATCGATTCCCTCGTCAATGCCGATGAAGAGGCCGAAATCCGTAATGTTCTTGATCTTTCCTTCGATGGTTGTCCCCACAGGATACTTCTCGCCAACGACATCCCACGGGTTAGGCACCACTTGCTTCATACCCAGAGATATTCGCCTGTTCTCCGCTGAAATGTTTAGGACAACAGCCTCCACGGCTTCCCCGACCGACACCACTTTTGAGGGATGACGTACTTTTTTTGTCCATGACATCTCTGAAACATGAATGAGACCTTCTATTCCTTTTTCCAGTTCTATGAAAGCACCGTAATCCGTAAAACTCACAACTTTGCCCCTGACGTGGGAACCTATAGGATGTTTTTCTTCAGCGGTCGTCCAAGGGTCTGGTACAAGCTGCTTTAACCCAAGCGAGACGCGCTCCCGTTCCAGATCAAGATTCAGGACCTTGACGGAAACCTCATCTCCCACGGAAAATATTTCAGATGGATGGCCTATGCGCCCCCAGGACATATCTGTGATGTGAAGTAAGCCGTCAATACCCCCAAGATCAATAAAGGCGCCATATTCCGTGATATTCTTCACTACACCTGTCATGACCTTGTCTTCGCGGATTGTTGCGAGAGTCTCAGCGCGCTTTGACTCGCGTTCCTTTTCAAGGATGACGCGTCTTGACAGAACGATGTTGCTTCGCTTCCGATTGTATTTTAACACCTTGAATTCAAATGTCTCACCCACCATCTTATCCAAATCGCGTACAGGCCGAAGACCTACCTGAGAACCAGGCAAGAAAGCAGGGATTCCCACATCAACTGAGAGCCCTCCTTTGACACGGCTTGTTATGACTCCGCTGACAACGCTCTCCTCCTCATATGCCTTCCTGATATCTTCCCAAACCTTAATCTTGGAAGCCTTTTCCTTGGAAAGCACGACGATGCCATCGTCGTCGTTCCAGCGTTCCACCATTACGTCAAGGGGATCGCCCACCTGGCCTTCTATCGTGCCGTCAGGCCCGATGAGTTCGGCAACTCGCACCTGTCCTTCGGACTTGTAGCCGATATCCACCAATACGAATTCCTTGTCGATCTGAACGATTCTGCCCTGCACGACCTGGCCTTCCTCAACGCGCTTGAAGCTCTCTTCATACATCTTCTCCATGAGATCTTCTTGGCCACCCTCGCTTGCTTCGGTACTCTGCCCTGCCGCCTCGGCCAAGTCTTGGGCACCGTCGCTCGGCCTATCCTCAACCTGAGATGTCTCGCCCTCTGGCACGACCTCGGGTTCTATGGCCTCCTGTGTTCCACTATCCTCGGTCTCTCCATCACCTAAGGCTGTGTCTTCCCCTGGGCCTTTCCCCACCTCGGGGTCCTCAAGCTTCTCATCGGTCATCTCGGAAGCCTCTTCAGTCACCTCGGATTCCTTAGTACCGCGATCTTGGTCGGACCCTTCATCCTCGACCACTAACTGTTCTTCATCAAGTTCACTTAGACTCTGTTTATCCTCTTCCATTAAAAAACTGCCCCCTTTTCTCCAAGTTAAATACCACCTGGGCCATCTGCCGCAGAAACAACTTATTTAGCAAGTATCTATAAGAAAAACAACCTTTATTTCGCCTGCCCCCTAATGTGATGAAACATCGCCTCGACTACTTGCTCAATGCCTAAGAACGTAGAATCAATTCTCACTGCGTCATGCGCGGGCTTCAAGGGAGCCAAAGCTCGACTCGAGTCGTCCTCATCCCTTTTCATCATGGCCTTCCTGACCCCGGGTAGGCTGGTCGCAGCATCCGTTTCGACAAGTTCCTTGTACCGTCTCAGCACACGCGTGTCGAGGTGGGCATTAAGGTAGAACTTGACATCAGCCTCTGGAAATACGACGGTCCCCATATCACGTCCCTCAAATACTAGGCCCCCTCCTTTTCCCATTCCCCGCTGAACATTCAGCAGGTTTTCCCTTACCACTGATCTTGCTGATACTGCAGATGCAAGCATCGTAATCTCCGAAGTTCGCACACGCTCTGTGATATCCTCGCCGTTAGCGTACAATCTCCGCCCCTTTGAACTCTTTTCGAATCTCAATTCAAGGTGCTTGCAGATATCAGCTAACCCGTTGTCATCATCGGCTGAACATCCTTTAGAATGGGCAACAAACGCAACTGCGCGGTATAGGGCACCAGTATCAACATAGGTGTAACCAAGTCGCTCTGCTAATCCACGACTGACGGTACTTTTTCCAGCTCCTGAAGGTCCGTCGATAGTTATCAAAAGGGATTTCATTATTGAAACACAAACTTCATTCTTAATAGGTAACTACTCAGGTTATCAGGTTCACGGTTCACCAGAACGGGTTCAATGGTTCAGAGGTTAACCCAACCAACCGTTGAACTTTGAACCTAAGTAATTACTCTTCATCGCTCTCTAACCCCTGGCCCAGACCTGGTTTATCAGTCCTTTTCATAGAATCCTGTATTGTAGTGCCCAGAAGAACCGTGTTGAATCACACGTTACGTCGCACCAGGGCAGGCTTGAACCGTGAACCGCCGACTTCGCCATAGTAGCCTGTGGCTACGACGGCTGAATTGGAACTTTGAACCTGAGTAGTTACCTTAGTCTAAATTACCTGCTTCAGGGCCTCAACAAAACGCTGGTTCTCTTCAGGAAGCCCTACACTGATTCGAATGTAGTTCGGATACCCGTATGCCATCATGGGTCGAACAATCACTCCCTTGGCAAGCATATTTTCAAAGACGCTTTTTGCATCCCGTTCCAAATCTATGAGAAAAAAATTTGTCTGCGTAGGAAAGTATCGAAGCCCCAAGTTTTCCATTTCCCCATACAAAAAATCGAGGCCTTTGTGAACAGTGCTAACGGTCTTGTCAAGAAAAGCATCGTCATCCAGGGCAGCCAAAGCCCCAACCTGCGCCAGAAGATTAGTATTAAAGGGTTGCCTGACGCGATGCATAAGATCTGCCAAGCCTCTTTTCATCACACCATACCCTATACGAAGGCCAGCTAATCCGTAAGTCTTCGAGAACGTTCGAAGTGTCACTACAGTCTTTTCATCGCTCAAATACTCAAGCCCCGTCGGGCAGGTCCTGTCTCGAACAAATTCTATGTAGGCTTCATCCATAACCACAATGATCTCGGGTGGGACTCTTTGCAGAAACGCTTCAAAACCGTCCCTCGACACAATCGTGCCGGTAGGATTATTGGGATTATTGACAAAGATCATACGCGTTCTTGGCGAGATGCCCTCAGCCATGCCTTCCAGATCGAGTACCCGTTCTTTGAGAGCAACCTTAACCGGGCGCCCCCCGCCCGCCTGTACCATAATCTCATACATTAAAAATGACGGTTCCGGCATGATAACCTCATCACCCTCACGAAGGAAGGTGCGAACCAGGAGCTCGATGATCTCATTCGAACCGTTACCAACCACGATCTCATCGAAGGAAATCTTCAGCTTTTCAGCAAGGCGTTTCTTTAAGTGATAGTTGTTTCCATCTGGATAGCGATGAAGATTCCTCAGTGCATCCATTATCGCCTCTAAGGCCTTGGGGGACGGACCAATCGGGTTCTCATTGGATGCTAGTTTGATAGAATCGCTAATGCCATACTCACGCTCAAGTTCCTCAATCGGTTTTCCGGGCACATATGGCTTGAGCCCTGAAATATAGTCTGATACTTTCATAACAATCACCTTGCCCTGATGGGACTGCCTACGTACTAAGTCTTGTTTCCAAAAGCGCCCAGATGAAGCGCCCTATTAAATGGAGACTTCGCTTCTCAACGGCACATGCCCACATAGCGATCCCCCATCCTCTGTCACCTGTTACAGTGTATACCTAAAGCGTACGCACCTCGCACTTTACACACCGCTGCTGTATATCGGAACAGTCTTTTTTAATCAACACAATTTGTCCAAACCTACCTCCGCAACGCCCTGAAACTGAAGCTCCCTGCAGTCCCGACAAAACCCCTATAGATCAGAACTGCCTTAACTTTTGGTGAAGCTTATAGTAATTCTCATGAGCATGTTCCCTTTTGAACCATTATGAGGCCTGGAAGATTGCCGCACACGGAACATGTTTTTGAGAACTGCCTTAAAGGGCTATAGTAATTCTCATAAGTATGTTCCGTTTGCGGCGGTTTTTCTAAGCTGGAAGGGGGCATCCCTTTTTGAACTGCAACAGCGAGCGCATTCCCTGAGCTTGTCGAAGGGTTAGCGAGCGAATCTAAGAACTGTAAATTCCTTACAGTCGGCGCGAAGCACTGCCGCAAGGCAGAACATCCCTGCAGCTTGCTGCAGGGAACCTTCAATCAGGTCAATCCCCCTCTTCGCTCGTGGGAGGCATAATGCACGGAACTCTACAGGATAGGCACACGTCAACACCCCTATACACTTGGTAGCCTGTTTGCAAATCAATCAAGGCTGTGCAGAAGACAGTGCCGTTGTCGTACCTGTCAGGAAATAATCAGTGCCCTGACTTCAAAAAGGGATGCCCCCTGACAAGCTACCTATGGTTCAAAACGGAACATATTTTTGAGAACCGCTCTAATACGGCAAGAGGGGATCCTTCTCAAAGGCCTCAAGGCCCTGAGAGCAAGATCTATTCACTCATATAATCAGTGTGGGGATTTGGGATAGAGGAAGTGGGGTATTATTACGATCTATTTGGACGGGGAATGCAAAGGCACGATCTGATAATCTTCTTCAAAACAAACAGCAATTCCTGCTGATCCACACCTTACCACCGTTCCTTTGACCTTCACATTAATACGATTGTGACTTATAAGCTCCTTTAGCCTGTCAAGCGGGAGGACTAGGTCTATATTGAGCTTTGTTCCTTCAGGAAGTGCCTCTTCCGTATGGAAAAAGGCCCCACCTGCACATATATCACTCGTCGGCAGGTCAAACACCCTGTTTCCCTCACCTGAAGCGGCCATTTCAAGCTTGGCAGGGACTTCAAACCTGAATCTCTCTAGTTTTCTTCTCTCTTTCATGTTCCTAATACTGGAGATTTGAGACACCGAAAATAATTGTAACTAACATATATTGGTGCCACCTATAAGTCAATAAAGAAAAAGTGCGGTTTTGTTTCGTATTTCTCAGGCAAAAGGGGCTAGGCAACTGGTACTAGAGACATGAATTGCAGGTAATAATTTCTCATTACGTGCTATAGATTATTCGCAGCCCAGAGAGCAGCCTGCAAGCGGTTGGGAACATCAATCTTCTTGAAAATGTTATAGATGTGGGTCTTAACTGTGTGAGGGCTGATACAGAGTTTCTCGGCAATCTCCTCGTTTTTGGCCCCCACGGCAACCATGGCAAGTATCTCTATCTCTCTTGGGGTAAGGCCAGTGGTATCCCTATTAGGAAAACTGCCTATTCTTTTCTGTTTCAGGATGCATTTACACATTATTTGCCTGGATACCCATAATTCTCCACCAAGAATGGTATCAATACCCTTCGGGAACCTGTCCAGCGAGTCCTGCTCATAGAAGAAACCTCTTGCTCCCCGTACCAGCGCCTCCTGTTCAATACGCAAGCTAGGATCCACATTAAACAACGCCACAAAGACTCGAGACAATAACTCTGGACCGCAGGCCTCAAGTTCTCCCAGAAGCCTTTCCAGGCTCTTTCCCTGGCAATCCAGAAGAACGAGGTTGGATTTCCCCTCTGAATCATCATCAACCATTTTCTGGATACTGTGGAGATCTTCGCCGGTCAGGCTCTTCATTCCTGTCAGCTGATCCAAAAAAAACGCCATCAGCTCATTTTGCAGCTTTCCCGAACCAACGATGTAGATGAACCCATTGGTTGATGAATTGAGGCCTTCCTCATGTTGTGTGAAATCTGAATTTGCCATTTAACTTAATACCGAATGATTTTTATGGCGCTCCCTATAACACAAAAGGAACCGAATTTCCACATATTTCTGTCTGTGGTCCTTGCAAACCTGCCGACACTACTATATGTTATCCATCATGTTGTCCCTCGCCAAACACGACGCGCCCGTCCCAGGTTGAAGTTGGGGACACGGGGGTCGACGGCATCATGGAAAGTTATGAACCCTACCCGCACTGAAGGTTGTTGAAGTTTTCTGCAGAAAAGCCTGTCGACGGGCCCATAGGCCCGAACATTTTGGCTATGAGCTATCTGTCGAAAGCCTCGAGTTGTGTGCGTCGTAGGGAATGCGCTCGCTGCTGCAGTTCAACATCCCGGCAAAAGCCTTACGGTCATAGAGGCTGGGCCAGACTCTTCAAATATCTGGCCGAAATTCTGAGACGTCATGAAACCAGTTCAAACCGGCATTGAAAGACTTCTTGCCGATCCACCCTCAATACTCGAGGGAAAACGCCTTGGGCTTCTGGCTAATCCGGCCTCGGTTGGGTGTCCCGAGGGGAATAGAGGATTTCGTCCCACACGCTTGCTCATCGCCAATCATTATCCTGACCAACTCGAGGCATTTTTTACCCCGCAACATGGTTTTTTTGCCGAAAAACAAGCTGACATGGTCACTTCCAAGGGCTTGGTTGACCCGCTGCTTGGGATACCGGTCTTCAGCCTTTACGATGAAACCAGAGTACCCACCCAGACGATGCTCGACCTTATAGATATTCTGATCATCGACCTCCAAGATGTAGGGACACGCGTATATACCTTTATATCCACGATGGCGTCATGCCTACAGGCAGCCCGGGCCCATGACAAGCAGGTACTTGTCCTTGACCGCCCAAACCCTATCGGAGGAAACCGTATTGAAGGAAATTGCCTGAAGCCCGGATATACTTCTTTTGTAGGTATGTATCCAATCCCAATGCGCCATGGTCTCACCATTGGCGAACTTGCCCTCTTGTTCAACACCCACTTCGGCATCGGCTGTGAACTCACCGTTATACCTATGGGAGGATGGAGACGTGAGATGCTTTTTCACGACACGGGCCTACCCTGGATACCACCCTCCCCCAACCTGCCCACTCCTGCCTCGGCATTAGTCTATCCTGGCCAGGTCCTTTGGGAAGGAACCAACATATCTGAGGGTCGAGGCACGACCCAACCCTTTGAGATCTTTGGCGCCCCTTTTTTTGATACAACTCGACTTGAAGCTTCGATACCCAAAGACAGGCTCGCCGGGATTCATCTCCGTGCCCTTGGTTTTGAACCTACATCAGACAAATGGGCACAAAGATTGTGCCATGGCTTTCAGCTTCACATTGTCGACGCTGGAACCTACCAGTCATACGGAACGACCCTCACCCTGCTTCAAGCGGTGATCTCTTTATACCCGGACATGTTTCAGTGGAAGGAGCCCCCCTATGAATACGAATTTGAAAAACTTCCCTTTGACATTATTACAGGAGATCCCTTAATCCGAAAGGCTATGGAAGGGATGGATCCCTTGCATGACCTGGAGGAGACCTGGGCTGAAGAACTGAAATGCTTCGAAGAAATCAGTAAGCCTTTTCTGCTTTATGAGTAATCAAAGAGTGCTGGCTTCAAACGATTAACAGATGTCTGCCAGCAGTTTGTCTTGGTACCAAAAGGCTGTAAGGGAAAGCGAACGTGACAAGTCGGCCCGACTGGAAACGGATGATGTTCAAAGGCAACAAGGTGTGGCTTCATGTAGGGGATGATCAACAGACCGTAGTTCGCGAAAACAAGGTATTAATAAAATATCAACTTGACCAG
>JAQYVR010000262.1 GCA_030145395.1 Desulfobacteria bacterium | reverse complement strand
ACTCCTGTATGGTAATCCTGGCGTCCACAGCCACTGCTCCCTGACCTTCGGGGCACACCAGGAGTGGATTGACATCTGCTTCTATAATTTCAGGAAAGTCCACTGCCATCTGAGAAAGCCTCAGCAGTGCGTCCCGGATCCCTTTGATATCTGCAGGCGCTTCTCCCCGCACGCCCCTCAGCAGGGGGAAAGATCGAATCTCGCGAATCATGGCATCAGCACTCTCCACGCTCAACGGGGCGATTCGAAAGGCAACGTCTTTCAGCACCTCCACGTAGATGCCTCCGAGGCCGAACATAATCATAGGACCGAACTGAATGTCCCGGGTAATCCCGAGAATTACCTCCCTGCCCTGAGGTATCATTTCTTGAACCATAACACCCAGGATACGTGCCTCGGGCTGTCGCAGTTGAATCTTGGATGTGATGTCAAAAAAGGCCTCTTCCAGCATAGCTTCGTCTTCAACCCCAACCCGAACTCCTCCCATATCGCTTTTGTGGAGTATGTCAGGCGATGCAATTTTCATGACCACCGGATATCCGATCTCTGAAGCCGCGCTTACAGCTTCGTTGGTAGTTCTGGCGATGCGATTCGCAGGGAGTCTGAATCCATAGGCCTTGAGGATTTCACGCGCTTCGTTTTCGATCAGATCGTGTCGATGCTGCTTGACGATCGAGGCAAAGACCTCGCGCACTCGGGTGGTGTCAGCCTCAAAGCGTTGATATTGCCTTGCGGGCTTTTCTCGCCAGCGACGGTACGAAAGCATCGCATCCAAGGCCGATATGGCATCATCCGGATACTGATAGGTAGGAATGTTGTGATCCTGGAAGATCTTGCGTGCTCCCCTCACTCCCTTTCCTCCCATGAACGCCGTGATGATCGGTTTGTCGGTGTCTTTGGTCAAACTGACTATGCTCATGGCAACAGCTTCGGCGTCCGCTGCTGCCGTTGGGGCGAATAGTATCAAGACGGAATGGAGCATCTCGTCCTTCAGGACCACATCCAGGGTCTTTTCATATCTTTCCAGTGTGGCATCACCGATGATGTCTATGGGATTGTAAACCGAGGCTGTGGCCGGGAGAAACTCTCGGAGCCGATCCGCGGTCTCCTTTCGGATCGGCGTCAGGTGAAGCGAACTCCTGTCACAGGCATCGGCGGCCAAGATGCCCGGGCCTCCAGAATTCGTAATGATGGCAAGACTCGGCCCCTTGGGGAGAGGTTGACTGGCAAAGGCCATGGCATATGAAAATAGAGATTGCATCGATTCAGCCCTTATGATGCCGGACTGCTTGAAAGCAGCGCGGTAGGCGTGATCAGAGCCTGCCAGAGCCCCGGTGTGTGAAGAAGCGGCCTTGGCTCCTGCGCCAGTGGTGCCTGATTTAATGATAATAATCGGTTTTGTTTGGGAAACCTCGCGGGCTGCGTTCATAAAACGTGGGCCGTCCTCAATACTTTCTAAATACCCGAGGATCACCCGTGTATTTTCATCCTTTCCCATGGAAATCATAACTTCTGTTTCTGAAATGTCCATCTTGTTGCCGACGCTTACAAACCTTGAGAATCCAACATTTTCTCCCAAGGCCCAGTCCAGGATCGCCACGCACAGGGCGCCGGACTGGGAAAAGAAACCGATATGGCCCGGGAGTGGCATGCCGGCTGCAAATGAGGCATTTAGGGAGCTTGTAGTGTCGATAATACCCAGACAGTTTGGGCCCACCACCCTTATTCCCAGCTCTTTGGCCTGTATGGCCAGTTCCTCCTCGAGGCGCGCTCCTTCCGGCCCGGTCTCTTTGAAACCAGCTGAAATGACAATGATCGAATCGATCCCCTTCTTACCGCACTGTTTTAGAACATCCATAACTGCCGGGGCAGGAAGGGCAATGACCGCCAAGTCTATTTTGGAGGGAACAGACGTCAAGTCAGGATATGCCTTGAGTCCCAGGATCTCTTTAGCTTTGGGATTTATTGGATAAACAGAACCGCCATAGTCGTACTTGACGATATTGTTCAAGATTTCATATCCGATCTTGGAAGGGTTCTGTGAGGCCCCGACCACAGCCACGGAGGATGGATTAAAGAAATGTTGTAGCATCTGGTGTATGCGTTCAGCCCTTATTAGTTGTGGATCAGACTATTTGCAGATAGTCTGACCTGATTGGAAAACCATCTCTTGAGGGTTCTGTGTTGCGAGACCTTTGCATAACCCCTTTTCGTTCTTTGATATGAACTTTTTGACCCATCTACGAGCTTGCTCTCTAAATCCTGAAAACTCGGCATAACGGCCTCAAACAGTTCAAGATTTACCCGCCAAGGCGGGCCGTTCGCTTCGCCCGGATGGGTACCCCAAAAAGTCCATAATTGTCGTTCAAAGTAGTTATGCAAAGCTCTCGTTGCGTGTTGGACCAGGACCAACACACACCGCAAATTGCCTATATCAAATTTTTATTGCATGACAACACGAAAATCACAAGTGTTTCCACTCGAAAGCAGCCATTGTTGGGCCTGTTTTCCCTTGACCTTGACCTATGGGTCTCCTATAGAACCTACCAAAGTGAACGTATTATTGATTGAAATAAATCCTTTTGCTCCGGTCACGACTCCTATCTCCCTCGGATACATTTCGTCTTTTCTAAGGTCGAAGGGGTTTACTGTGAAGATACTGACCGTCGGACAGGACGTCTCCGTCTCGAGTGCCAACCTCCGGCAGCTCATCAGCAGCTTTCAACCTGCCCTGGTTGGGTTGTCCGCCTACCAGAGAACCATGCTCTATGTGATAGGCCTTGCCAAATTCATAAAATCAATCGACACCAACATCAAGATAGCCATTGGAGGCCCGCAGGCCACCTTCATGCCCTCGGCTGCCTTTGCCGAACTCCCTGATATCGACTATATATGTCGATCCTCTGGCGAGGTGACGCTCTTTCGAATTGCCGAGGCCATCAAAAATGGTACGCCTTTTTCAGATCTTCAGGGTGTTAGCTACAAAGACACTGATGGCAGTGTCCATGATACGACGGAGCTTGAGGGCTTTGCCGACCTTGATCGTTATCCCTCTCCTTACCTGGACGACGTTTTTGACTACTCGCGTATGAGGGAGGCCATCATGTTGACATCACGTGGTTGCCCTCACCGCTGCCTATTCTGCTATACCCCCCATGCCTTTAAGCAAAAGGTAAGCTTTCACTCCGTGGACACAGTAATTGAGGAAATCAAGTGGATAAATAAAAAGGGTGTGACGAGACTCTGGTTTGCAGATCCGAATATCTCGTTCAAGCCGGCACGACTCATAGAACTTCTCGACAGGATCTTGAAAGAGGGCCTCGAACTCGAGATGTGGCTCCAGACCAGGGCGGATCTTGTGACTCCAGGATTGATGAAGAAGATGAAACAGGCAGGCGTCAGCACTATTGCATTCGGGTTGGAATCGGCTTCAGAGCGGGTCATGGCAAGGCTGGACAAGCATGTATCGATTCAAAAGGTAGCCGATGCGATCAGGTTGGCCCAGAACGAGGAGATAGAAGTGGAGCTTTTTACCATGTTCGGTCTCCCCTACGAAGCGTTTGAGGATGCGGTGAAGACCCTGGAGTTTGTGAAAGAGAACAGAGTAAAGATAATGGGGAATACCAATTCCCAACAGATGCAGATCTATTTTGGGACAGACATGGGGCGACATTATGAGGACCACAATATTCGACCACTAAAGAACAATCGGCCGGCATACCTTTCAATCGGGTCTCAATATGAGACTGATTACATGAGCCACGATGAGATTCAAAAGATTCAGGGGCTGTGGCGAGCTAACTCTCTTGATGGGGGGAAACGGATAGTTTCGTGATCTATCTGACTTTTTACGAGTCTATCAATAGTGGATGGTGAATGGTTTTCCTGTGATACTATTTCCGATCTCCAAATAACGTTATGCAAACAATACTTACACCAGCTCTAGAAAAGATATATGTGATACTCGGAACAGAAGACGAGGGACAGGTTGAGAGGCTTTGCCGCACTCTGTCGAGCCTCTTCTCACATGTAAACCTGACATCTAATCTTTATCTTGTCACCGGGAATTTGCCCGATAGTATGCCCCACGTGGAGCGCATTCTGAAGGGCGCGAGCGAGTTCCTGAGAGAGAGCCTCTTTTCTCGTGTTTATGTTCATTTCGTCCACCCCGTACCCCAGGGGTCCATAAATGAGATAAGGCTTTGCTACCAATACCTAAAGAGGGGGACAAGCGAATTTGACCGGGAAGGATTCATTTACCAGGAAGTTCCGAGGCTCATGTTGTTGCCTGTTCTTATCCCGGATGAGCAGAATGAACCTGCTGCCCTTATGGACCTGCTTGATGAGTTCAAGAAGTCTTTCTTGCTGCCCAGTCTTTACCTCGACAAGTCAACCTTCTTCTTTGCAGAAGATGAAACGCTCCTGACCAAGGCAGAAAAGGTTTATTACGGCAATGGGAACTCCAGAGAGTTGTCTGAGATCGTCTGCAATCTGTGCCATCAGGACGTCCTGGGTGATTCATGTGCTATGTTGGAGTCTGGCTCCATGGTAATGACCGATCCGTGCACTTCTTCCCTCATTGTTTCTGCCCAAGACGGGATGGTCTATGTCTGTGCGAACGCATTTCGCAAAAATCAGAGCCTGACAGATATTCTTGGACAGGTCAATGCGGACATCATCGTGGCCAAATACGATGAGGACGGCAGGTCGAAAAGAGACTGCCTCCTGTGCAGAGAGCGGGTGGTTGATCTCTTTGCGGACATGCCTCTGCCGAAAGAGACGACCCATGAGGTCGGGGCGTTGCTTTATCATTTTGGTACGATGAACCAGGAGACTGAAAACTATGTCAGCGCCATACAAAATTACAGACAATCTTTGAAGCTGTCCCCGACTGAAGAGGCAGAATCCATATTTTTCAGACTCGGTTTCAGCTACACGAAGACGGGCAGTTATGATCAGGCCCTCGAAGCCTTTGACAGGGCTGAGTGCGCCTACCAGGACGAGTACTATTTCCATTTCTACAGAGGGCTTTGCCAGTTTGAGAAGGGAGACTATGGCATGGCCCTTGAAAATTTTTCAGAGGCCCTCCGGCTGAAGCCCCAAGAGGAGGACTTGGTGAGGATTCTCATCTATATCGGAACATGTTACAATAGCGTTGGCGATTACGAAAAGGCACGCATTCAATTAGAGAGGGCAAAAGAGGCCGCGGGTCCCGTCAAAGAGATTTACAACGCCCTCGGTTTTTCCTACTTCCAGCTCAAAGATTATGACAGGGCGATTGAGAACCTCAGCTTGGCTGTTGCAATTGATCCTCACTCTGCCATAGACTTTGCCAGCCTTGGGGCGAGTTACCGCGAAAAGGGGGACGCCGGCAAGGCGATTACCATGTATGAAAAAGCTCTCACATTGGATCCGAGTCTGACAGCTGCACAGGAGAACCTCGAAAGGTTGAAGGGCAAACCGTGAGCGGACAAGAGCTTTCCTCTTTGAAGAATGAGCTGGGTTATGAGTTCAAGGACATCGGCCTTCTCCGTGAAGCCCTTCAGCACAGTTCTTACGTGAACGAACAAAGTGATCCTGCTTTGCAGGACAATGAGCGTTTCGAATTTCTGGGTGATGCTGTTCTTGATCTTGTGATTACCCATATTTTGATGAACCATTTTCCTCAAACCCGTGAAGGCGAACTGTCGAGAATGAGGGCCGCCATTGTCAACGAATCGCAGCTTGCCGTCGTGGCACAGAAACTGAATCTTGGCCAGTATCTTCTCTTGGGAAAGGGAGAAGCACTGAGCCATGGAGAGGAGAAGAGTTCCATTCTCGCTGATGCCCTTGAGGCGGTCATTGCGGCTGTATACATGGATGGCGGCCTGAAGAATGCCTTTGATGTGATTGAAAGGCAGTTTTCTCGTGTCATTTCCCAGGTTGGGGAGAGGCTGGCAGCCGAGGATTTCAAGAGCCGGCTTCAGGAGCTTGTACAAGTCCGATTCAAGACAATACCTCACTACACAGTGATTGCCGAAAGCGGCCCGGACCACGACAAGACCTTCGAGGTTCGCCTCAGTATCGGCACCTCTACGATGACTCATGGGACAGGAAAGAGCAAGAAGGCAGCCGAGCAGGCAGCAGCACAGGTGGCGTTTGAGCAGCTACAGGAAGAAGTCGAGTAGTCTCTTATTATCAATAAAGAATGAAACCCCGACCCTTTATCATTCCCGTTTTTATCCCCAACATGGGCTGTCCCCACCGATGCGTGTTCTGTGACCAGACCTTGATCACAGGTCACCAGGACGGAAGGGTTTCATCTGCACAGGTCCATGACCGGATAACAGAATTCCTTGATTTCAGGAGGAAGCTTCGAGGCCCAACTGAGGTGGCATTTTATGGGGGGAACTTTTTGGGACTTCCAGCTTCTTATAGGCAATCCCTTTTGGACGAAGCCCAAAGGTTGGTTGAAGAGGGCCTCGTAAATGGTATCCGTTTTTCAACTCGGCCTGATACTGTGACCAGCGACCTCCTGGAGGCCTTAGGTTCCTATACGGTGTCGGTGGTAGAAGTAGGGGCCCAGTCCATGGATGATACTGTTCTTTCTACGAGCCGGCGTGGTCACACGGCAGAGGACACCAGAAGGGCGGTCACACTTCTGAAAGATCATGGGCTGAAGACAGGGATTCAGATCATGCCCGGTCTTCCCGGGGACACCCTGGAATCGATGCTTGAGACCGGTCAAAGCGTGGCCGAACTCAAACCCGATTTTGTCCGCATTTACCCGGCCGTGGTGGTCAAGAACACGGTTCTTGAGAAGTGGTATGGTTCGGGCCGATTCGAACCACTCTCTCTGGCAGATGCCATTGAGATGACCAAGAGGCTCTATCTTCTTTTTGAAACCCAGGGGATATCTGTGATCAGGATGGGACTGCAGACCACGGGCAGCCTCATAGAAAAGGGCGCCGTGGTTGCAGGTCCGTTTCATCCGGCTTTCGGGCACCTGGTCCATTCAGCCATCTTTCTGGACCTTGCGGCCCGGGAACTTGGAACACAGGAAACGCTGTCCAAGAGAGTTTCCCTGAGTGTTCATCCACATAGCGTGTCAAGGCTAAGAGGGTTGAAAAACGACAACATGAAGGAACTTATGCAGCGATTCCACCTGAAAGAACTTCAGGTGCTCCCGGATCCTGCCCTTCCCATGAATGTCCTGAGAGTGGCGGATGTTCGTTAAGATTGAGAATGGGTGCCTCCACTTCAGGTGTGCGCAAGGACACTTCCAACAATATGGACAAAGGCCGCCCCGCCGTTGACGTCCCAAATCCACCGCCAAAAAAACGAAGCACCAACAATAACCGATACCATTGCAACGGGTTATCTCAGAGCGGGGCCGTCGAAATCTGTCACCTTGCCAAGTTAGTTGCGAGGCTATTCTTTCCTTCGTTTTTTTGGCCCTTCGGGTCTGCCGATTTCATCGGATCTTCTTTGTTGGTGGGCACTTGAAGTACCTTAGTACGTCGGCGCACCCACCGCCGCGACCGGCCTGCTTCTCATACGCCCGACCTTGGTCGGGCGTATGAAGAAGCTATCTGAAATCAGAAAGGTCCCTTACCGGGAAGCTCTCGGACGTTTAAGTCTGAGAGTTTCAATCTCCGGCAAACTTGACAGACGGTGGATCCGGGGTCTACATTTCCTGCTTGCAGGCGGGCCAAGGGCGTGATAAATATATGAGCGTTTCATAACTGGCAGAATTTTCTAACTTCTATATCGGGAGTCCATTTAATCAAGATACATGGACAAACAGGTGGACTGAAGGCAAGCCAGGTCCGCCGTCTGAACAACCTCTACCGTCGGAGAACCCCACCGGCTTCTGTTGTCTCGCCAGAACTTTCCAAGGCCATTAGCAGGCTCTCCTTTGAAATCCGCCGTCAGATCGGCCTCTTGATCGACCGTCAAGGCCGGATAACACATGTCGTGGTTGGCAACCATCAGGGGATCGTCATTCCCGATCTTGAGAAATATCGATCCGGCGGGGGACGGCTGAAAGGCCTCCGCTGTGTACATACCCATCTCCAGCATGAACCGCTCACACAGGACGACCTCATGGATCTGGCGTTGCTTAAGCTTGATCTGATGGCTGCAGTGACTATGGATAAAGACGGCCAGCCGGATTATCTTCATGCTGCCCATCTCCTTCCAGAAGGAATAGACGGGCAGAACTGGCAGATACTTCCCCCTATGCGCCCGTGGGAGCCTGACATTGACTGCCAGGCCCTCATTAGATCTTTGGAGTCGGAGTTTGCCCGTAAAACCCGGCCTCAGAAGGTCAAAAGGAAATGGGAACGGGCTCTCCTTGTGAGTGTAACGACAGCATCGAAACGTGCGGCCGAGGATTCGATGATTGAGCTGCGTGAGCTTGCGGAATCCTCTAATATTGCCGTTATGGATACGGTTATTCAAAATCGAAAAAAAATAGATCCTCGCTTCCTGATAGGCGAGGGTAAATTAAGTCAACTGGTTATCCTTGCCTTGCAGAAGGGGGCAGACCTTTTGATATTCGACCGTGAGCTTAACCCCTCTCAGGTCCGTTCGGTCACCGATCTCACGGATGTCAAGGTCATCGATAGAACACAGTTGATTCTGGACATTTTTGCGCAGCGAGCCCGCAGTCGCGAGGGAAAAATCCAGGTCGAACTGGCACAGCTCAAATACATCCTTCCCCGGCTTGTGGGCAAGGGCACTGCCATGTCTCGACTCACTGGAGGCATTGGCGGCAGAGGGCCCGGCGAGACAAAACTTGAAATCGACCGTCGCCGTGTTAGGGATCGCATCGCTCACCTTGAGAAGTTGCTTAAGGGAATCCAGAAGCAGCGAGGACAACGCAGGGCCAGGCGGAACAAAAGGGGGGTGCCGGTAATATCGATCATCGGATACACAAATGCGGGCAAGTCGACACTTCTGAATACCATGACCAAGAGCTCAGTGCTGGCCGAGAGCCGTCTTTTTGCCACCCTCGATCCCACGAGCAAACGAAAGAAGTTCCCAAAAGACGTGGAGGTAATCATTACTGATACTGTTGGTTTCATTCGAGAACTCCCAGAAGAGTTGATTACTGCCTTCCGTGCCACTTTAGAAGAACTCGAGGACGCTGATTTGCTGTTGAATGTCATCGACATCAGTAATCCAAGATTTGACGATCAGATTCAGTCTGTAGAACGGATTCTTGAAAGTCTGCACTTAGATCGAATCCCGGCACTAAATGTCCTGAACAAACAGGATCGTGTAGATCCTGTGACCGTGAAAAAACTGGCCCGCAGGTTGGAAGCTGTGGCTATCTCGGCCAATGACGAGGAAACACTGACCCCTCTGCTGGACAAGATGGAATTACACATAGGACGTGTCATTAGACGTAAGAACGGCATGGATTCAGCAGAGCCGCTTGCGGCTGTATCTTGAGCACGGCGACGATTTGGAGACTGCCTTATACAGGCTTGACAGGGCTTCAGCGCTCTGTTAGGAATTATATCAATGAGTTGAACCCTTGCCTTCCGGTAAGGGTTTTTCCATAATGGGACAAACGAGGCGCGGTTTTTGCGCCGTAGAATTGTATTAACGGTCAAAGACAATCGAGAGGAAAGCATTGTGAAGCTCTACCTAAAGGGAATAGTTCTGATTCTAACTGTTTATGCGGTCGCTGGATGCTTACCATACGAGCAAGTCGTCTCATCTGACAGGCGGCCAGGTCCTGAGCAGGCTGGCAATGTATCGTCTTCAAGCGCCTTGGAAGAGACACGGGCGCCTGTCGTCCTAAGGGAGGAGGACCTTGACGGTTGGGATGACAAGTCTACTCGACAAACCCTGGATGACAGACCCGAAACAGAACTTGAAACCCGTGTGCAGCCATCAGTCTCTGTGGACCGGTCTGAAACGAAAAAATCCAAGAAGGCCCAGCACGTCCTGGATGAGGCTCTGGAGTTTTGTCAGACGTCGCAGGATTTTTGGAGCCAGGGAGACTTTGAAAATGGTGTTTCCGCTTTGGATCAAGCGTACAACTTGCTCTTAGGCGTAGATACCAATGACGACCCAAAACTGATCCAACAAAAGGAAGACATTCGCTTTATGATCTGCAAGCGGATGTTGGAGATCTATACCTCTCGGCACACCGTGGCTAAGGGTAACCACAATGCCATCCCGATGGTCATGAATAAATATGTCGAAAAAGAAATCAAACTCTTTCAGGGCCGGGAGCGCAAGTTCTTTGTGAGCTCTTATCAACGCTCAGGAAAGTATCGGGCCGAGATCGTGAAGGCCCTGGAAGAAGCCGGACTCCCGAAGGAGCTCTCGTGGCTTCCACTCATTGAAAGCGGGTTCAAAGCACACGCCCTCTCGCGTGCTCGAGCACTTGGGCTGTGGCAATTCATCCCGTCAACAGGATACAAATTCGGTCTTAAGAGGGATGAATGGATCGATGAGAGGATGGATGTCACAAAATCGACCGGAGCGGCCATCGCTTATATGAAAGAGCTCCATGACATGTTTGGTGACTGGACCACCGTACTAGCGGCATACAACTGCGGCGAAAACAGGGTTCTCAGAGTCATACGAAATCAGAATGTCAACTACTTGGACAACTTCTGGGATCTTTTTGAAAAGCTTCCGTATGAAACAGCTCGTTATGTTCCGCGGTTCTTAGCGACCCTTCATGTCATAAATAATCCGAAGAAATTTGGGCTTGATCTGGATTGTGTCGACCCGCCGCATGTCTATGAGAAGGTCGCAGTTTCAAAGCGCATGCGGCTGAAAGACATAGCAAAAGCCATGGATATTCCTGTTAAGAGTCTTGAGGAACTCAACACGGAACTCCGTTACAAGGCCACGCCCCCTCAGTCTTATGAGCTTAAGGTGCCCAAGGGCAAGGGCTCGCTTCTTGTCGCAAACCTGGACAAGGTTTCTACTTGGACTCCACCTGAAAGACGCTATGACTATCATCGCGTCCGGCGAGGAGAGACGCTATCTCATCTGGCAGCACGCTACCGGACGAGTGCTCGCGCCATCGCAGCTGCAAATAATATCAGTACGCGGAGTGTTATCAGGATAGGACAGAAGCTAAAGATTCCCTCCAGGGGTAGTAGACCCGCTTATGCAAAGGCGAGTAAAACCTCCAGTTACGGGAAATCAGGGTCGATTAACCACCGTGTCAGAAGGGGGGATTCTCTCTGGCTGCTGGCCAGGCGCTACAACACAAACATCAAGGAGATCAAGCGTCTCAACAAGCTGAAGAGCACGCGGCTCCATATCGGACAGCGACTGGTTATCCGGAAGGGAACAGAGGCGGTTGCATCCGGTGCGGATAGGAAGACGTACAAGGTTAGGCGTGGCGACAGCCCCTATAAGATCGCCCGCGCCCACAATATGAAGCTGCAACGATTCCTCCGTATTAATCGCCTCACACCAAGGAGCAAGATATACCCGGGGCAGGTACTCTCCGTAGAAGTGAGGTAGGCACACGCCCCCGTAGCTCAGGGGATAGAGCAAAGGATTTCTAAACCAACAACGGCTGTTCTGCAAAAGCCAATGATATCATTTACCGCAAACATGCCAGAATGCCCCGCCCGGAAGGGCGGGGAGGCTTCACAAAACCAACCACCTGTGCCGATGAATATTTGGGTGGGATCGAGACGAGCACGTCAAGATGGTCCGCCATAGGATGATCTTCCACGACCCTGCTCTCGTTTTGCGTGAATAACTCTCTGAAAACTTTTCCAAGATGGTCTCCGAGTTGCCTATACAGCCATTTCTTTGGGTTTAGGAATCCAAATGAAATGTTACTTGCAATACCGCCTGGTATGGTTTAATTCTTCCACACTGTCTATTGAGAGCTTCCTTTGTTGCGAGCTCTGAACCCTTCCCACATGAGAGTTGGAGGTGCCGATAGCGGCGCCTATGACGCGGTCCTGAACTGTACGGTAAATGTCGGGAACTACTCTGCTGGGACTGGGACTGATGCTCCTGAAACCCGACGCATCTCTGTATTTAACGACTTTACTAAACGACGTACCAGATGAATACTCTGTGAC
>JAQYVR010000231.1 GCA_030145395.1 Desulfobacteria bacterium | reverse complement strand
GAGGCGAGTTTCCTTTTCAGGTAGAGGAGGTGCACCAACATCAATGCCAAACATATTGCAGAACCATTTGTCTTCACTCATGCACTGATGCACCATGTGCTCGAGCGGATTCCTATCCCTCTTGTCCAATGGCTGAGGACGAATGAGAAGATCGTCATCCGTAAACATACTCCAGACGCTAAGAGTTTTCATCCGTTCGGTGTCATACGTGTCCACCAGAAAATCGTATTCCATTCGTTCCTCCATTTACCGAGCCCGGTCCGACTCTATTTCGCCATATAGCTCCCCAATAACATTTCTAACCCATGGCGGTCTCTGAAGCAAAACGTAAATGAGGATGACTCCTATAATAGGAAGGGGGATCACAGTGTCCACCATGCTCAAGAGTATCAAAGCGATGAGAGTCTTTGTCTTGATCGTCATAAATAAAACTCACTTTCACGTGCTAATCAATCCAGATCGTTTTCGAGCACCAACCGATAGCGTGGTTTCCCCGAGCGTAGCTTCTCCATGGCATCGTTGACCTTGGACAGGGGAAATATTTCGGTTACAGGCTCGATGCCGTGTCGGGCGGAGAACTCGAGCATGGTTGCGGTCATGGCCGGGCTACCCAGCGGGGAGCCGCCAATTGATTTCTGGCCCAGAATAAGCGGGAAAACTGCAGCGGAGACGGAAGGTGCCGCCCCGACAATGTGAAGTTTGCCTTGTGGACGGAGGGTGCTAATGTAACCGTCCCAATCGAGCTCGACATTGACCGCCACCAGGATCATGCCGAAGGAGTTGGCAAGAGTGGCTAGAGCGTCAGAATCTCGCGAGTTGACAAAATGGTGGGCCCCAAGCTCGCGGGCTTCAGCTTCTTTGTCGGGGCTGGTGGAAAATGCGGTGATCTCACAGCCCCAGGCTCTAAGAAAGCGGAGGGCCATATGACCTAAACCGCCGATGCCGACGACACCAACATGGTCGGTGGGCTGGATGTTGTTTTGGATGATGGGATTAAAAACAGTGATACCGCCACAGAAAAGAGGTCCCGCAGTGGCGACGTTAATGCCCTCCGGCAAGGGAATGACCCAACCCTCGTGCGCTCGTACCTTGTTGGCAAAGCCGCCGTGACGGCCAACGATTACACCTTCAGCGGTGGAACAGAGATTGTGATTTCCGGACATGCACTCGCTGCAGGTCATACATGACTTGGAAAACCAACCCAGGCCAACGGTCTGCCCTGGCTTGAGATGCGTGACCCGTTCACCCACCGCGCCAATTTTTCCTACGATTTCATGACCAGGCACTAAGGGGTATTCAGTCATTTCCCAGTCGTTGTTCAACATGCTCAAGTCGCTATGACAAATGCCGCAAGAGCTGATGTCAATTTCAACCTGGTCAGCCGCAAGCTCCCCAGGATCGTATTCAAAGGGTTCCAGTTGTCCTCCAGCTGTTTGTGCTGCATACGCTTTTATAGTCATTTTCTTGTCCTCCTCATTTTTTCCATCATGTTCAACTGCCATCAAATGGACTGGGGCTAAATCTATCGATCTCACTTTACTCAATCAAACTAAGTCCGGAGTGTTCTCAATGCAATCGGGAGGAACTAAATTCTCTCAACCTTTAGGGTTGGAGTCAGGTTAGAGAGCATTCGCCGGAGGTGGAGGCTCTTTTCCCTGGCCGTCGCCAGCCCGCCATGCGAGCAAGGCGAGGCGGGCGGGTCTCCCGGCCAGGGAAAAACCACCCTCCTCTGTGCCTCTGTGGTTAATCTTCAATGCTCAGATTTTTTAAATTAGAAGTGAAACAAATTGGGTCTTGTGGCAGACTAATAACTGAGGGGGAATATTTTATGCTAATCTTGTCTTCCCCAACTCAGGAGGGAATTTGGATATGGTTACTGAAAATCAAGACTCCGATTATTACACGGTTGAAGTGGCTCGTGACTTGCCTCTTTCAGAGCAACTGCATAAGGCCAACATTAAGATTTGCCATGACGTTAATGCCAACGTGAAGGTGTTTCTGGAGGATATTCAATTTAGGAATGGCTATAAGGTCTTACGTTATCGGTTCTGGAGAGACGAATCGGGTAGGAGATAAGTTTCAGGCAAACTGAACTCACGCACTCTAGCGTGGCCGACTGCTACTCCGAAATGGGGTCGGGCCGAGCTGTCATCTAGGAGGACATCCCCCCTTTTTTGTGTTTTTCTTCTATCTGCCGTCTGTCCTCTGTCTTCTGATCTCTGACCTCCGACCTCTGACCTCTGACCTCTGACCTCTGTCCTCTGTCTTTAACATCTCCCAGCGTCTCCGTTTCTCCGCCTCTCCGTCTCCCCGCCTCCCGCCGCCGCCTCTGCCTCACTCACCTGCTTTCTTGACAATCATCCTTGCAGCTTGATAGGTAATAGGAAGTTCCTAACCCCTTTCTTTTGGACAGGCTTGCAAGATGACGAGTCAAGTCACTTTACCAATCTGGATCTTTCTCCTGCTGCTTGCAATCACGGGCTGGGCGGTGTTGGACCGCGTTATGATTCCCAGTGTCCGCTGGTTTTTGCGGCGGCGGATCAATCGCGTGCTCGATGAAATCGGCTCCCGCCTGGACATCGAAATCAGACCTTTTCAGCTTACCAAGCGGCAGGTATTGATCGATAGACTGGTGTACGACCCTAAAGTCATCGAAGCAATGCAGGCCCACGCCCAGGAAACTGACACGCCTCGTGAAGTTGTGCAGGCGGAAATCCAGAGCTACGCTAAGGAAATCGTGCCATCATTCAATGCCTATCTCTATTTTCGCAGTGCTTACTGGCTGGCAAAGAAAGTTGCGCGCTCACTTTATTGGGTGCGCATTGGCCTTTTCTCCGACGATCAGTACGCCTCCGTGAATCCTGATTCCACAGTGGTATTCGTGATGAATCATCGCAGCAATATGGACTATATTCTGATAGCATTTCTGGCCGCCGAGCGAACCACACTCTCCTATGCTGTTGGTGAGTGGGCCAAAATTTGGCCCCTGCAAACATTGATCAAGGCCATGGGTGCTTATTTTGTTCGGCGCAATTCCGGGAATTCCTTGTACCGACTGGTGTTGCAGCGTTATATCAACATGTCTACCAAAGAAGGGGTTTGCCAGGCTGTTTTTCTCGAAGGCTGGCTTAGTCGCGATGGTCGGCTACAGCCACCCAAACTGGGGTTTGTGGATTATATGTTACGTAACTTCAGGCCAGAAAAGGATCGAGA
>JAQYVR010000254.1 GCA_030145395.1 Desulfobacteria bacterium | reverse complement strand
CTAGCTGTTGCCGTCATAGAAAGTAAATGGGGTGATCACTGTATTTATTGACAATAAAAGCTGTATTTTGCAACACCTGAGATCTGGGGACAGGGTGGGGGACTGAATATAGATGGGCCACAGCCGGGTAGGAATCAGAGGGGTACTTTCGGTATAAGGAAATGTGACTATCGAGCAACCCTTAATGTACTGAGAAGTAAGATTGACGGACTCGCAAAAAGTCAACAAACAGACGGCACAGTAAAGCTCCCCGCGCTTCCGCGCGGGGCATCCTAAATTCTTGTCGAAACGATCTCCTCCCCCTTGGCCTACTTCGCCGAAGTGGCTACGAAGGCTGAAATGGGGGAGGATTAACCCGCCAGAGTGTAGTTCTTCATAATTTCGGTAACAGCTGGTAGGATAGCGATAAGAGTTGCAGGCTTATCAACTAATCCTACCGTGGAGGCTGTTACCTATGACGAAAACTATCAAATCGGCCTTAACCAGCAAATGGATTGTATCACGCTTACTTCTCAGGGCTTCGTTTTTTTGATATGATCGGCAAAGCTTCCAGTTGCACAGGAAAGGGGAAGGCTTTATCCACAGGAAAACGACTAAATGGACGGAGAGCTTAAGAACATATAACTGGAGATAGAAGATGAAGGAACCAACTGTCCCATTAGAAAATGTCATTATGCGTTCCCGCTTAAAGTATTATACTTTGGCGTTGGCAGTAGTATGGACATCAATTCTGGTTTTGGCGTTGGCACTGAGTATCAAGGACGTGCGTAAGGATACCAAGAATCTTGCGTACGGCAAGGCCATTGCACACTTCAATAAAGATCAAGCACTTCGCTTCTGGGCGACCGAGCACGGCGGTGTCTATGTTCCCGTTACGGAACAAACACAGTCAAGTCCTTATCTGGTCAACATTCTTGAACGAGACATCGCAACACCTGCGGGAAAACGTTTAACATTAATGAACCCAGCCTACGTTGTGCGTCAGATGAACGAATGGTTCGCTTCTCTGTATGGTGTATACGGCCACATAACGAGCCTGAAGCCTCTGCGCCCAGAGAACGCCCCTGATGATTGGGAGCAGGCAGCACTGGTGGCCTTCGAACAAGGAAGTGAGGAGGTCAGCCAGTTTTCGTCCATCGAGGAACAGCCTTTCTTTCGTTTCATGCGTCCAATGTTAGTGAAGACAGGTTGCCTGAAATGCCATGGACATCAAGGGTACGAGGCGGGGGAGGTTCGAGGTGGTGTATCCGTGTCTGTGCCTTTGACTCCTTTACTGGCAACTCAGCAAGGAAGGATTAAAACGCTTGTCCTGACATGTTCGCTTCTGTGGATGATTGGCCTATCAGGGATCGGTTTTGGTTGGCGCCAGATTAGAAAAAGTGATGATGACCGTAATCGAGTACAAAAAACCTTGATAGATAGCCAGGGGCGCTACCAAAGGTTATGGGATAATGCGCCCGCAGCTTATCATATGCTTGATGTGGAAGGCATAATCAGACAGGTTAATCGAACCGAACTGGATATGCTGGGTTATACAAGAGATGAGATGCTGGGAAAGCCTATCTTCGAGTTTGTAATGCCAGAACAACGAGATGACGCAGAAGAAAGATTTCGACTCAAACTACTTGGTAAGGAGATTCCGAAACAGGATAACAGAAAGTATCTCAAGAAAGATGGCTCAGCAGTGAATGTTTCTATTGATGACATATTGGAAAGGGACACAGATGGCAAAGTTTTGGGTGTTCGAACAACCATGGTCAACATAACTGACCTCAAACGGGCACAAGAAGAGCTTCGGCATCTTTCAGCCCAGCTCCTTGAGGTCCAGGAAAATGAACGGAAGAAGCTTTCTCGAGAACTTCATGACAGCACTGGGCAGCTGCTGGCAGCCCTCAAGTTCGGCATAGAAAATGCCCTTGACAAAGTGCGTCATGGCACGATCGGGGAAAGCGTTGAGTTGTTGGAAACCGTTATCCCTATAGCAAAACAGGCCAGTGATGAGGTCCGAAGAATTCACACAGACTTGCGGCCTTCGCTGATAGACGATTTGGGGATCGTGGCGACTATTTCTTGGTTTTGCCGGGAATTTGAAACCCTCCATGCGGGTGTCCGCATGGAACAAATGATTCACATAGGAGAGGAAGAGGTACCTGAGCCCTTGAAGATTGTAATCTTCAGGATCTTACAGGAAGCTGTTAATAATATAGCAAAATACGGCAAAGCAAATCAAGTTCGTGTTTTCTTGAGGGAAAAAGACGGCAAACTGGAATTGGCCATAGAGGACAACGGCCAAGGATTCGATGTTGAACATGTGCGTTCTGAGAAAAATGCTGACAGGGGCGTGGGCCTTACCAGTATGAGGGAAAGAACTGAGTTTTCAGGCGGGTCATTTTCAATCGAATCCAAGAAAGGAGCAGGAACCACGGTCAGGGCGTCATGGCCATACGGGAGTGAAAAGTCTATTTCGTGATCAGCCCTTTTTCTATGGCTAAGGCTGTCAATGCAGAGGCATTATGGAGGTCCAACTTCTGCATCAGATTCGCCCGGTGCTTCTCTACGGTTTTAACACTGACATAAAGGTAGTCGGCAATCTCCCTGTTCCTATACCCCTCGGCGATCAGTTTCAGGACCTGTCGCTCGCGCCGTGTTACGGTATCCCACGACGAACTAGGCTTTACGCGCTTTTTTCCGTCCAAATACCCCTGTATGACTCTCTCTGAAACACCCGGACTGAGATAGGACTTACCATCCAACACAGTCTCCATGGCCATCATCAGTTCAGGGCGGGTGGCATCCTTTAAGACGTATCCGTCGGCACCGGCCTCAAGGGCTGCAAGCACGTATTCCTCTGCCTTGTGAACGGTCAAAGCCACTACCTTTGTCTCTGGACATCGGTTTTTTATCTCTCGGATGGCGTCCACTCCGTTCGTTCTCGGCATCGACAGATCCACGAGCATAAGGTCCGGCGAAAGTTTTTCGGCGCACTCGATCGCCTCTTTTCCATCTTCAGCCTCCCCGACAACCTCAAAATCCGGACTAGAAGATATCAGAGCCCGCAGTCCTTCTCTGAGTATTGTATAATCTTCAGCGATAACGATTTTCTTCTTCTTGGACATAATCGAATCGAATGCCGACAAGACTGCACTAATAACAACCCAACCAGAAAGCCCGGCTGTGCAACCTCACTCTAGGCTATTGCCCGATATTCTCATGGAAAATACTGTCAAATACCACCCTAAATACAGTGTATACCCCATTTACCATGTTGATATCGTCCGGTAAAGAATAAATTAGAAATCCAATAATGCCATTGAAACTCTCTCCGGTGCCCATAAATCCCGATAGATCGAGATAAGTAGGGATGGGGAATGCTTTTGATGTTGAAGTTCAGATGAATCGATGTTCGCACAGGCAGGTGAGCTTTTGGGAGAAATCAAAATGTTTAAGACCTTAATCGTCGAGGACAATACCACTTTTAGGGAATCGCTCAAAGCGACCCTGGGGACGGAGTTTCCCCTCATGATTATTGAGGAGGCAGCAAATGGAAAGGTGGCTTTGGAGAAGGTCATCACCTTTCAGCCAGACCTGATCTTTATGGACATCAAGTTGCCAGGGGAAAGCGGCCTCGACCTGACAAGAAGAATAAAAGCAGATGATGCCAGCATAGTCATCATCATCTTAACAAGTTATGATCTGCCGGAATACCGAGAGGCTGGCCAGCAGTATGGTGCCGATCATTTTGTCTCAAAAGGCTCATCCACCAGGGAAGAGATTCTGGAACTAGTCCGATCCGTTTCGTCAAACGGCGGGCTTGATTTTCCTGATCCCGAAGGGAATGGCGATTCGTCAATGACCTGAAAAGACAGGGAGACACCGTGGCATAGGTTCTGATTGTTGCCGATCTATCCTGATCTACAGGTAATAATGGATTGTTTTTTCAGTTCAATTTCGAGAATTGGCTACTCTATCTCCTTGAAGAGGTAGTCGGCCCAGACCGACTGCTTTCCTCCTATCCAAGCCCAGGCAGACTTTTTTTTGACACATGCTTGACAAAGCGGGTGGTAAGGTAAATATTTGATTCAATAATAATTATCATTACTAATATTGAGAACGGGAATTCCCATGTCGAACACCGATTTCAGGCTTACCCCTCAACGAAAAATCATCCTCGAAGAGCTTATGGAAACGGATACCCACCTGACGGCCGCCGAGGTCTATGAGATTGTGCGTGCCCGACTGCCGCGAATCAGCCTTGGCACAGTGTACCGGAATCTCGAAACTCTTTCGCAGTTGGGGATGATACAGAAGCTGGAGGTTGGAGGTACTCAGAAGCGTTTCGACGGAAAAACAAACATTCACTATCATGTCCGGTGCCTGAGCTGCGGCCGTGTTGACGACGCACCCATAGAACCCCAAACAGCATTGGAAGAGGCCATAGAAGGTTTGACCGATTACGAGATCATCGGGCATAGGCTGGAGTTTGTCGGCTTGTGCCTAAAATGTGGAAAAAAACCCGGAGGAGAGGCTCGAACAAGGGCCTAGGACAACACCCTGAGAGAAGAAGTAGGAGGTGCTAAGATGGCAGAAAGACTTCAAGTCTTCAAATGCGACGTGTGTGGGCACATTGTAGAGGTCCTCCATGAGGGCCAGGGCGAGCTTGTATGCTGCAACCAACCTATGAAACTCCTTGTGGAAGGATCGGTCGACGCTGCCCTTGAGAAACATGTGCCTGTCATAGAAAAGATCGCGGGTGGCATTAAGGTAACGGTCGGCAGTGTTCCTCATCCCATGGAGGAAGAACATTACATTGAGTGGGTTGAAATCATCGCAGATGGAAAGGCTTATCGCCAGTTCTTGAAGCCGGGAGCGGCACCTGAAGCCACATTCAATATCGATGCCGAACAAGTCACAGCCCGTGAATACTGCAACCTGCATGGGCTGTGGAAAGGATAACGGTCATACTGAATCGTGAGATAGGCGGGCAGCTTATTACAGCGGGTTAGGATTGATCGAACTCAAGTCGGACGAAAGGAGGCCAGATATGTCAAATGGCCAGGATAGATCCTTGCAGATGCTTTCCACGGCATTAGAGCTGGAGAAGAAGGGTACAGGGTTTTATAATAACGCCGTTTCAACATGCCAGAACGAGGTGGGCAGAGAAATCTTTCGTATGCTCATGCAGGATGAAATCGTGCATATGGACCGTATCAAAAGGATATACGAGCTGCTCAAAGCAGGCGGGGACTGGACTGATGAATGGAAGTCTGTAAAGCCTGGCCATAAGGATCTCGGAGTGCTCTTTAGGGAGATGGTGTCCACCCACGGAAAAGACATCACCGCGAAAACGAGCGACATAGAGGCGCTTGATGTAGGTATCGATCTAGAATTGCGGGCCATTGCCTTTTATCAAGGACACCTCTCCGAAGCCACCGATTCCTTGGAACGCGAATTCCTTGAGCAGATTATCACGGAGGAGAAGGGCCACCATGCCGCCCTTGCGGATATGAAGCTATACCTTTCTGATCCGGCAGCATGGTTTGGTGAACAAGAGCACCTAGGGCTTGATGGGGCTTAATCAGACACACTGGGACATTGAATGAAAGATAATACGTTGAACATCCTAATCGGCGGTGAAGCGGGCCAAGGGTTGGTCACGCTCGGATATCTCCTGGCCAAAAGCCTTGTGCGAAGCGGCTATTCCATCGTCGTGACTCAGAGCTACCAGTCCCGGATTAGGGGCGGACATAACACCTTTGCGATCCGCGTAAGTGTCGATGAAGTGATCGCCCCAAAGGAGTCGGTGGACCTTCTGGTGGCTCTCGACGCAGACACGGTCAGTTTACACAGGAAAGATCTCTCGGCTGACAGTCTTATTGTCGTCGATAGTGCTTTTGACGTTGATGGTGACACCCTACTGAAAGTCCCTTTCAGAGAATTGGCTCAGGCCAGGTTTTCAAATATCGCTGCCCTCGGTGTAGTTGGTTCGCTTGTTGGTCTGGACGAAGGATTGATGGCAACAGCGTTGGATGATTTCTTCGGCAAAAAAAAACCACAGTTAGCTGAAGAAAACAGACGTGCACTTGCAGCAGCCGTGGAGTGGGCACCCGAACAAGTCACAGAGAGTTTCAAACTCCCCAGCATTAATAGTCCTCCCAAGCGTTTGATGATGAACGGAAACGAGGCCATCGCCCTTGGAGCCCTTTCCGGAGGATTGAAATTCTGTGCCTTCTATCCGATGACCCCTTCGACATCTATCGTTCTTAACCTTGCGACACAGGCCCAAAGAATGGGCCTGATAGTAGAACAGGCCGAAGACGAGATTGCAGCAATTAATATGGCAATAGGGGCTTCGTTTGCCGGTGCACCAAGCATGGTTGCAACATCCGGGGGCGGATTTGCCCTCATGGTAGAAGGAGTCAGCCTTGCAGCAATGACCGAGACCCCTTTGGTCATCGTAGTGGCACAGCGCCCCGGCCCTGCTACCGGCCTGCCTACACGGACCGAGCAGGCCGACCTGGAGCTTGTTCTTTATTCCGGGCACGGTGAGTTTCCCAGGGCCATCTTTGCACCGGGAACCGTAGAAGAATGCTTTCATCTGACCAGCAGGGCTCTTAAGCTTGCAGAGCAATGTCAAGGCCCCATCTTTCTCTTGACAGACCAGTTTCTTGCCGACTCCTACCGTGCTGTGGCGACCTCTGATATAGAAAGTTCGCCGCCCGTGACCATCAGTCTTAATTCCCAAGACATCGGGGCAATCCCGTACAAACGATTTGCCATTACCGAAAGTGGAATATCGCCTCGACTTTTTCCCGGAATGAGTGAACATCTTGTGGTAGCTGACAGCGATGAACATACAGAGGATGGACACATCACAGAAGATCTTTCGGTGCGAGTTAGCATGGTTGAGAAAAGGTTTAAAAAGGGGGATTGGATCAACTCGAAGGTCATACCACCGGATATACAAGGGGAGGAGGAGCCTGACATGCTGCTGGTTTCATGGGGGTCGAGCAAGGGGGCGGTGCAAGAGGCGGCTTCTCTTTTGAGGTCTCGTAAAGAGAAGGTTGCGACACTCCATTTCTCGCAGGTGTGGCCCCTTGTACCGGGGCACTTCATGAAACACTTTGAACAGGCACGAGAGGTAGTCTCCATAGAGGGAAACGCCTCCGGGCAACTGGCCCGGCTGATTCGTCGTGAGACAGGATTTCATATAAAGAAAAAGGTGCTTCGATATGATGGATTGCCCCCGACACCCGAGTCGATCCTCAGGGGCTTGGGCTGATGACAGGAATCGACAGCGAGGATAAAATGATCACCGTGGAAGATTATGGAGACTACGAAACAGCCTGGTGCCCTGGCTGTGGAAATTTCTCTATTCTAAAAGCGGTCAAGCAGGCGTTGGTGGCGAGCCAACTAAAACCCCATGAAGTACTCTTTGTCTCTGGGATCGGTCAGGCCGCGAAGTCTCCCCATTACTTGAATGCCAATCTTTTCAACGGCCTTCACGGGCGGTCACTTCCCGTGGCCACTGGCGCCAAACTGGCCAACCCAACGCTGACCGTTATCGTGGAGAGCGGAGACGGTTGTAACTACGGAGAAGGGGGAAACCACTTTCTGGCAGCTATACGCCGCAACCTCGACGTGACGCTGTTAGTTCACGACAATCAAGTGTACGGACTTACCAAAGGCCAGGCTAGCCCCACCACTCAGGAGGGCTTTGTGACAAAGGCCCAGCCAGAGGGGGTAATCTCTGCGCCTTTTAACCCAATTGCAGTGGCCGTTGCCATGCAGGCCGGTTTTGTGGCCCGTGGTTTTGCCGGCGAGATCGATCATCTATCGGAGTTAATCCAGCAGGGGATAGCCCATCGCGGCATAGCTCTCGTTGACGTGCTGCAGCCGTGTGTCTCTTTCAACAAGGTCACCACCTTTGCGTGGTACAAGGATCGATGCAAACCCTTGGCTCCGACACACGACCCCACGGACTGGGAGAAAGCGATGAAGGTGGCTCGTCAGTGGGGAGACGAGATCCCGATCGGAATCATATACCGGAATGAACGGCCATCCTTTGACGAGCAATTTCCCGTCCTTGATCAGGGCCCTTTGGTTGGGCAGGATGTGGATCAGGAGACGATCAAAACGATCATGGAAGGATATATGTGAAGCAACAAGCCGATATTGTGCGAACAAAATAGGTTCTGAATAACCAGCAACATGAAAGGCAATAAAGATGGCAAGACCAGAGGAAATGTACCAGTGCCAGACAGTCAATTGCGGTTATATATACGATCCTGACAGGGGAGATCGAAAAGGGAAGATCCCCAAAGGAACGTCTTTTGAGGACCTGCCGGACGACTGGAAGTGCCCGGTGTGCGGCGCATCTAAGGAGTCTTTCCTGCCGCTGGGCGGCCCCGGTTCCGCAAAAGAACAGGCAATATGAGTATGGAGGGCGTAATATGAAGCACGGTCTCTTCTTCACCATCTTTGTGCTGTTACTATTCCCGCACGTGGCCTTTGGGGCCAGCGGACGAATCAGTGACGAGACCAAGACTTGTGTTGAATGCCACTCTTCAGTAAACCCCGGGATTGTAGCAGGCTGGCAGAAAGGTCGCATGGCTAGAGTTACGCCAAAGGCGGCAAGAAGTATGGTCTCAAGAAAGCGGCGGGTTTCCTTCGAGACAGTCCCGGACAGACTGGCCCGTGTCGTTGTCGGTTGTGCCGAGTGTCATACCATAAACGCCGACAAGCATCAGGATACCTTTGAGCATTTTGGCTACAAGGTCCATGTCGTGGTAACGCCCGAGGATTGCGCTACCTGTCATCCTGTCGAGGTGGGCCAGTATGGCAAGAATCTTATGTCGCACGCATACGGAAACCTAAAGAATAATTCTGTTTATTTAGGGTTGGTCAACTCAACTATTGGCGTTCAGTCCTTTTCGGATATGAAGTTATCTTTGGAGCCGCCCGATGAAGAAACACATGCTGATGCCTGTTTTTACTGCCATGGCACAGTCGTTGAGGTCAAAGGCACGGAAACCAGAAATACAACTAAGGGCGAGGTGACATTGCCCGTTCTTACTGGCTGGCCTAATCATGGTGTTGGACGAATCAATCCAGACGGGAGCAAGGGCTCCTGTACACCTTGCCATGCGCGACACCAGTTCTCCATTGAAATGGCCAGAAAGCCTTCCACCTGCTCAGAATGTCATAAGGGACCAGATGTCCCGGGATATCAGGTCTACAAAGTGAGTAAACACGGGAACATATATTCTGCTCTCGGCAAGAAATGGAATTTCAATGCCGTCCCCTGGACCGTGGGGGAAGATTTCACCGCACCCACGTGCGCAGCATGCCACGTGAGTCTCGTAGTCTCTGCAGAAGGCAAGGTTGTAGCAGAACGGACCCACCAGATGAATGATCGAATCTCCTGGAGGATATTGGGGTTGATTTATGCCCACCCTCATCCAGAATCTCCGGATACCACGGTGATCAGAAACAAAGCAGGACTGCCCTTGCCGACAGAACTGACCGGAGAACCGGTCGCCAAATACCTTATTAACGCAGAGGAGCAGGATCAGAGGGAAAAGGCCATGCAGCAGGTCTGCCTTGCCTGTCACAGCAATGGGTGGGTGAAAGGGCACTTTGCGCGATTCGAGAACACTATCAAGACAACCGACTCCATGACCCTGACCGCCACAAAGATACTCCTTTCTGCCTGGGAGAAAGGGGCGGCCAAAGGACTTGCCCAGGCGGACAGTATCTTCAACGAAGCTATTGAGAAGAAGTGGGTAGAACAATGGCTCTTCTTTGCCAACACGACCCGATATGCCTCTGCCATGATGGGAGCTGACTATGGTGCTTTTGCCAATGGTCGATGGTACATGTCGAAGAACGTCCAGGAAATGGCGGATTGGTTGGAGTTTAAACTAGAAGCAAAGGAGTAAGATGCGTAGGCAAATGCTATCGCGGTCTTTCATATCCAGGAACGGAGTAAGGGGGAAGTCATGAAACGAATCTCCATTTACCGGTTTGTAGCCATTGCCGTCTTTGTTCTTATCTGTAGTTCTAACCTTGCTTTAGCCACATCACCGCCAAAAAAGGGGGGTGTGCTGCCGGAAATAAACCTTCCCTTGCCTGAAGATTCCGCGCACAGAAGTTACCTGGGCCTTGCGGGGAGTGGTCTGTTTCAAATACCCCAGATTAAGGCCGAGGTAGTGATCATTGAGATTTTCAGCATGTATTGACCTCATTGTCAGCGAGAAGCGTTCCGGGTGAACGAATTGTATCAAATCATAGAGAAAAGCCCCGACGTAAAAGGCAGGGTCAAGCTCATAGGTATCGGAGTAGGAAACAGCCGCTTCGAAGTGGGTGTATTCCGGAAGAATTACGAAATTCCGTTTCCTCTTTTTGCAGACGGAGATTTTTCGATTCATAAGGATATTGGAGAGGCCAGGACGCCATATTTTATGGGCGTCAAGATCAAGAAAGATGGCTCTCATCAAGTCTTTTATTCAAAGCTGGGTGGCTTCAAGAAGGCCAGTGACTTCTTGGAATTGATACTCAAGTCCGCTGGATTAAAATAGGAGGTTTCCATGAGACCAGGCAGAAATCTCACGTTGATATTGGGGATAGCCGTGCTTTTTTGCGTGTGTTCCACGGTCTACGGCAATCCCTATGGGGGTTCCGCGGCGTTTAAAGGCAACATTTACAATCCAGGACTTCTGAAACCCACAGACAGCGCGCTGAAGGTAAAAGTGGGGGATCCTGCGCCTGGCTTTACTCTTCCACCCGTTTCAGGGGAAGATGTTTCTCTCGGCCAGTACTTGGGAAAGAAGAACGTGGTCCTCTCCTTTGTCCCTGCGGCATGGACGCCCGTCTGCTCTGATCAGTGGCCCGGGTACAATATTGTGAAGGATATTTTTGATGCCAACGATGCTGTCCTTCTGGGCATCACGGTTGACAACATTCCCACCCTGTTTGCATGGACCAATCAAATGGTCACCAACGGCAGCAAGCTCTGGTTCCCGGTGCTGTCTGACTTCTGGCCCCACGGGGCAGTGGCCGACACGTACGGGGTTCTGCGCTCAGATGGGGCCTCAGAAAGAGC
>JAQYVR010000141.1 GCA_030145395.1 Desulfobacteria bacterium | reverse complement strand
TACATCCGCATTTTCTTTTCTGCTCAGGGGGACATTTCTTAGCGACCCAGCAAGACTTCTGGCGTCTACTCTCCCCCTTTCTGGCTACCAAGAAGAAGAGCTGCCGCTCCACATACGGAGCCCCCCCACCGCCACCCCTGCTCGTCGCTGTGCATCGTCTTGACAGAGTTTCCGAGCTGTTGGGCCATCTGTGTCTTGTTCAGTACTTTCCCGGGGCGGGTAAATTCTTTACTTTCCAAGAGCGCCTCCCGGAATACTTAGAATGATCATCATGAGAACTACTACCAAGATTACATACCACTTTGTGGTAGTATGTCAACAAAAAAGGCCACGCGGAAAGAGGAAGAAAAAAAGAATACCTTGCGTCTTTGGGCAAGGAAAATAGCGAATGATTCGCCCGCTTTTAAAGGGTTCCAAAACGCGCTTGACGCTCATGCCACACCGTGGTATATACTAATAAAAAAGTCTGGCTCCATTCAAAAGGCATCATATCCTATCGTAAACGTTCTAAAAGTAAAGTCTCCCACTTCAAAATAGGAGATCCATGCGTTTGATTGTTTCTTCCGTTAAATGTTCCTGCCTTGTGTCACGGTTTCTTCTTCCTGTGGCGCTTCTCTTTGCCTATGGTTGTGGGGATGATACGGATACGGTGGTTGTCGACTTCTCCAATACCGTGGTTGTGGACCAAGCAGACGATTCACCGGAGCTTCCGTATATCAGAGTGGCCGTAGGGGCCATGATTTCGCCCAAAGAGACTTTTATCTATTACGGTCAGCTTTTGGATTACATCGGTAGGAAGCTTGGTTTAGAGGCCCAACTCATTCAACGGAAGACCTATGGTGAGATTAATGAACTTTTCGGTGAAGGGAAAATCGATCTCGCATTTGTCTGTTCGGGTCCTTATGCCAACGGAAAAGAAAAATACGGTTTTGAACTTCTGTCTACCCCTCAAGTCCATGGAAGCCACTTTTATCAGTCCTACCTCATTGTAAATGAAGATAGTTTCTACCATTCCCTTGATGATCTTAGGGGGACGGTGTTTGCCTTTACAGATCCAGACTCCAATACGGGGAAATTGGTCCCCACGTACTGGTTGGCTGAATTGGGAGAGAGGCCGGAGACCTTCTTCGGCAATACTATATATACCTATAGCCATGATAACTCCATTCTCGCCGTGGCCAGGGGGCTCGTGGACGGGGCGGCCATTGATGGACTCATCTGGGAATACTATAGCCACAAGAATCCCGTTTTCACATCTAGAACCAGGATCATTCGGAAATCAGAGCCCTATGGCATTCCTCCTCTTGTAGCCGCCAGGCATTTGCGTCCAGAACTGAAAGACCGTATGCGTCAATTGGTCTCCTCTATGCATCTGGACCCCGAGGGCCAGGCAATATTGAAAGAGCTCATGATTGATCGGTTTACAGAACCGCAAGAGGAGTGGTATGCCGGCATTCGAAGAATGGCCAAGGACCTCGCTATGATCGGCAAGGAAGGATATGCGCTTCAAAAGCCTCAAGACTAAATTGTTGCTCCCGGTTTCTGCCCTGGTGATCGGCAGCGGGCTGCTCATCTCCATGTTGGTCTCACAACGGTACAGCAAAAGCCTTCTGGATACGATGGCAGCGCAGGCGGAGAATGAGGCCCATGCGGTGGCCCTTGAAGCGACGGATAAGATTCTCATCAACGACCTGGTGGCCCTTCACACAATGCTGCGCAACAACATGCGCAGTCATCCCAGCATAGCTTATCTTTTTGTTCAAAGGGATGCTCAGGTTTTGGCCCACACCTTTTCCAAAGCTGTGCCTGTAGGGCTACTCAAGGCCAATATCGTTACACCTGGGGAATCCATTCATTTTCAGAGAATTGCCTCCAGGAGCGGCGAATACTACCTGGACATCGCCTGGCCCATTTTCGATGGAAAGGCTGGTGTGTTGCGCCTGGGCTTCTCGGACACCCGCTATCGGCAGCAGATGACCGGGCTATGGCTCCGGATGAGCGCGGTTACATTAGGAATTCTTTTGCTCGCTTTAGGTGGAACGCTCCTCTTTGTCAGACGAATCACGCGCCCCTTGGGAGCATTGGCCCAGGCAACCGAAAAGATTGACAAAGGCGAATTGGGCATAAGAGTAAATGTTCCGGGACATGACGAGGTTGGGAAATTAGCTGCCTCGTTCAATCATATGGTTGCCCGGATGGAAGAGTATACCCGGCGCCTTGAAGAACAAACCATGGAACTGGAGCGCGCTCACAGCCAGACCCGAACCTTCTGTGGCATTGTTCAGGAAGTGGGTGCACTTCGTTCATTGAATGAGATAGGCTTCTTCCTCATTAAGACACTTGAGGGCATTCTGAAATGTGGGCACATGGTGCTCCTATTCTTCGATAGTGATCGCAATGTTCTCTTTGCCGTATCACCCGACAGCATGTCGCCATTGAAAGAACCAGAGACGATCCAAAAGGCTGCGACGGTATTAGAGGGGCTGACAAAGGTGACATTCACGGAGAAGATGGCATTGACTCCGCCCCTCGTTCCAAAGAGTTTTCAGGAGGCAGACCGTCAGGCCATTGTTCCACTTGAGCATGAGAATCAACTTTTTGGCGCACTCGTCATCGCTTGTCCGGGAGAATGTCAGTGTGACCTTGGAGAAGTGGACACGATCAGGCTAATGCTAGAAAACGCGGCTGGTGTAATAAAAAGGGCCATTTCACAGGAACAAGAGGTGCTTAACCTCCGGACGCGCATGGAAACGTCGGCGGAATTCAGCGGGATCATCGGTCGAGATCCCAAGATGCATGACATCTATAGGCTCATTGAGGATATCGCCCCCACCGACGCCAGTGTCTTAATAGAAGGAGAGAGCGGTACGGGCAAGGAATTGGTGGCTCGCGCTATTCACGAACAGGGCCTCAGGAAAACAAAGCCTTTCATCATCATTAATTGTTCAGCCTACCCAGCCACCCTTCTGGAAAGTGAGCTTTTCGGCCACGAAAAGGGGGCCTTCACCGGAGCCATCCGCCAAAAGGCCGGGCGTTTCGAGCTGGCCCATGGCGGAACCGTGTTCCTGGATGAGGTCGGCGAGATCCCCCCGTCGGCCCAGATCAAGCTGCTTCGGGTGCTTCAGGACCAGAAATTTGAGCGTCTGGGCGGCGAAAAGACATTAGAAGTTGATGTTCGGATTCTGGCAGCAACAAATAAGGACCTGTTAGAAGAAGTGAAAAATGGAGATTTCCGCGAGGACTTATTCTATCGTCTCAAGGTGATTCCTATTCATCTTCCTCCGCTAAAGCAGCGGCAGAACGATATCCCGCTCCTTGCGAGACATTTTCTCCAACGGTTTGCATTAGATCAGAAAAAGAAGATCCAAGATATCAGTTCCGATGCCATGCGACTGCTCCTTGATTATCCTTGGCCAGGTAATGTCAGGGAACTGGAAAACACCATCGAGCACGCAACCGTGCTTGCTAAAGATGAAAGACTTGAAGCCTCTGACTTCCCGAATACGTTACGGAGTTCAGATGGCTACGAGATATCCTTTGGGCAGTCCAACCTAGCCGAACATGAGAAAGGCTTGTTGGTGAATGTGCTGGAGGAATGTGGATGGAATAAGAAGGAGGCAGCCAGGCGCCTTGGGATAAGCAGGAATACCCTCTATGGGAAGATCAAAAGACATCTTATCAACAAGCCCACCACCCACTGAATTGCCTTCCCAGTTTTTTTAAACCCCGCTTTATTCCTACCATCACTCCTCAATGATGTCCTGAACTACTGAAGATCCAGCTACAAGTGTCCTAAATTGGGTCATGCTCAACTTATTGTTTTTACAAATAAAACCAATCTATTGAAAATCGTGTCCTAAATCTTGGCATTTTTCGTGAATTCAAATAGGCCTCCTGATAACCCTCCCTGCAATCCGATATGAAATCTTGAGATATTTTTTCCTGCGGAATTCTGTCCGAATTTCATAAAGTTATAACATTTCTTAGTTCATGGAAATGCGGTCCCTTCTCTCTCAGTTCATGGGGCTCATGGAAGTGGCATTATATTTGCTCATCTTTAACCTATCATATGTTCTAGTGCCAGATAGATTGCTTTATCAGCTTATTCAACACGGACGGCGGATGAACGGATGAGGAAGAATATTCTGGTAGTCGATAGTAACAATGAGCAATGCAATGACCTGTGTGAAGCACTCAATCGAGTGAAACATCAGGCAACCCCCTTGTCTTCAGCGATCAAGCTTGACGAAAGAATAAAGGAGACCGGATGCCTTGCGGTTATCCTGGACCTGAACACTCCATTCATCGATAACAGCGTCATCAAACAGCTGACAATCGCTAACCCAGGGGTCTATTTTTTGGGCCTAAGCGAGAACCGATTAAATCCCGAGTTTGAAGAGTCGATATGCTACCACATCTATGCATGTCTCAATAAGCCGGTGGACCTGGACGAACTCTTGTATTGGATAAAATGTATGTATGAAGAGGACAAAGATGCTGGACATATCCCAAAGGAATGATCTTACAAATGCACAGGATCAACAGATCCAATAATCCGAATGAAGCCCTTATCATTTATTTGAAAACTAAATATCAAGTGGAGGCCTCATGAGAACTTATAAAAACACAGGTAAACACAGGCTTAAAAGGTCCTTGAACGATGCGAGAATGACCAGAAGGACATTTGTTAAAGTCTCTGCAGCCGCGGGTTCCTCCGTTGCCCTCGGAGGTGCCCTGAAGCCCACCTTAAAGGTTTTGGCCGAGACGAACAAGAGCCTACCCAAGGAAATTGGTGAATGGATTGCTTCCACTTGTCAAGGCTGCACTTCATGGTGCTCCAAACAGGTATACGTAGTCAACGGCAGGGCGGTCAAAATCCGGGGGAATCCGAATTCCAAGGTTAACGGCAGTGCCGGCTGCGTTAGATCACACCTTGCGCTGCAGCAGGTCTACGATCCTGACCGCATCAAAACGCCCATGAGAAGGACCAACCCGACAAAAGGCCGAAACGAAGATCCGGGATTTGTACCCATTTCTTGGGACGAGGCCTTAAATGCAATCGCCGACAAGATCATGGAACTCCGCAACAACCATGAAACCCACAAGTATATGCTCATGAGAGGGCGTTACTCCTACATGAGGGACGTCCTCTATGATCGTATGACCAAGATCATCGGTTCCCCGAACAGCATCTCCCACAGCGCTATTTGTGCTGAGGCGGAAAAATTTGGTCCCTACTATACGGAAGGCTTATGGGACTACCGACAATATGATGTGAAGAACACCCGATACCTTTTGATATGGGGCGCAGATCCAGTGGCAGCAAACCGTCAGGTTTCCTACTATACCTCTGTCTGGGGAGATGTCCTCAGCCGGGCCAAGGTCGCAGTTGTTGAGCCCAGACTATCCGCCACGGCGACCAAGGCCGATGAGTGGCTTCCCATAAAGCCGGGACATGACGGAGCCCTGGCGGTGTCCATTTCCCATATCCTCCTCACCGAAGGACTCTGGTACAAGGAGTTCGTTGGCGATTTCACTGACGGGGTAAACCGGTTCATCCCCGGACAGACTGTCGACGAAGAGAGCTTCCAGGAAAAACACACCAACGGTATCGTCAAGTATTGGAATCTGGAGCTTAAAGACAAGACGGCCGAGTGGGCTGCAGCGCGAACCGGGTTGCCGGAAAGTCGAATCCGTCGCGTGGCTATAGAATTCGGCAAGGCAGCCCCCCATGCTATCTCATGGGTCGGCGGCGGGCCGGTCATGCAGGTTCGGGGCGGGTACACCAGCATGGCCTGCCATGCATTGAACGGTATTGT
>JAQYVR010000246.1 GCA_030145395.1 Desulfobacteria bacterium | reverse complement strand
ATGGGAAAACTCAAAACGGATGTCTCTGGGGCTCAAGAAAAGGCGTGTGAATTGCCTCAAGAGGACACTCAATAAACGAAAGGAGTCAATGCAATGGCACATGCTTCAGAAAAGAAAATCCTTGTTGTGGATGATGAGCCCGATGTCCGAAACTTTTTGGCGGCATGCATAAAGGATGTCGGATTTCAGGTCGAAACGGCCGTAGATGGGGAGGACGCCTTGGAGAAAGTGGAAGCAAATCCGCCGGACCTGATGACATTAGATATGGTCATGCCAAGAAAGTCAGGAATCCAGGTCATTCGAACACTGAGGAAGAATGAAAGATTCAAGAAACTCCCCGTCATCGTGATCACAGCCCATGCCAATGATGAATTCGGGAGCGACGATGTCAAAGATTTCTATGCATTTACTTCCGGGTTGCGGCCTCGTCATATCTTAGAAAAACCGATCACGCCTGAGAAGTTGGTAAACGCGATTGCGGAAATCCTTCAGGTAGAACCTGATGAAGCGTCTCCTCAGGTTTCATCCGAGCGGGAAGAATTGATGCAGATGATAGAGCAGACCGACGAAGACACCTTGAAACGGATCACTGAAATGTTGGGCAAATAGGCCGGTGGACCGGGGGCTCCATCTCGTCCCATATGCGCAAGGATTTTTTTCCGACAGCAGTCGTCCTATATGGCAGTGTCTGGAGTGGCCTTAAAACTTCAGCACCGTCATGAGATAGGCGAAGTCGGCGTCCTTTCCGATGTTGAAATCTTTCAGATAATCGCCGTTAAAGAAATGGCTGTACCCTCCTTCCAGCTTGACCCTCCCGTTCCACAAACCATAAGTGACCTTGAGATCCACCTCCTGACCCAGGAAAGGGTCGGGGTTCAGTCCGGTCCCGGCTGCGTTACGAATCTGCCGGCCACCTGCGTTATACCAAGCATCTGTGTCTTCTTCTGCGAGCCAGAGCCAATGGTAGGCCAGGCGAACACCAACCTTCCGCCAAGTCGTCTGCGCTGTGAACTCTAAGTTATGCATATTTCGGAATGACATCAGGTCCATGTAACCGTAATGCAAGTGATTGGTCGGGAATAGATTGTCGAAGGTCTTATGCTTGTTATCGTCAGGGTCGTCATCTCCAGTAGCGAAATTGTAGCTGATTCCTAACCGGGTACGGTTCCATTTTTCAACCGTATAGCCGCCGCCTATATGCAAGGCAAACGCCTCCTGGTCAATCCCCGCTCCAAAGTCACCAACCTGGCCCATAAATTCGACTTCGGTGTCCAGGACTCCGCGCTTCCAACCCAAACGAGTGCCGAGCGTATGAACTTCGTCACCTGCGGTGTCTTCATGGCGCAGAAGCCAATAAGCCTCAAACTGCGCACCTTGAATCAGCTTCTTATTTGTATAATACGCCCCATGAAAGTCACTATCTGCGTAACGCTTCCCCGTGCTGCTCCAGTCGTTAGGGCTGTTGGGATCGACCGACACCACGCGTGACGCAAACAAGTCGACCCAGGCTTCTCCTTCTTTGCCGATGGACAGTTTGAGTGCATCAAACACGCGAGCCGTATTCGCCCATTCGAATGACCCAACCAATCGCTGCTGGCCATAAGAGAGTTTTTGTCGACCGATTCGAAGCTTGAACGACGTGCCATTGGGGGAGTATTTGAAATCTGCAAAGAGCTGATGAAGATCTAAAGCATCTTCGAAAATATTCGGCAAGGCCGTCTCATCGATCTGGTCGTTAAAGAAGATACGTGAGTCCTGGACTTCAACAAACATCTTAAACCAGTCTTTCGGCTCCACATTCAAGTTGAGTCGTACCCGTGAGAGGAGGAATTCGTCGTCGTGGCCGGGGATGGTTCTGTCGAAGCGGAAGTCCCTCATCTCTCCACGAAGACGCAGATTGCCGTCAAGGCGAACTCCCGGTGCCAAATCATGATAGTCCGTTTCTTCTTTCTGGGATCCCTTTTCCTCACTTGATGCCCATCCGCTGGACATCAATCCCAAGGTGAAGAAAACTAAAACCGACAAAGTACAGAATAGACGATTCATGACGTACTCCTTTCATCTCACGGTGAAGGCCAAGAATGACAAAACTCCGAGACCTAGTGTCGTGCCCCCCCTCTGAATCTGCAATAGGTACTTTTCTATTCGAGTTACATCCGGGACACGACACTAGGGACAAACCGAGGAGCCAATAAGTTGCTGAATCCCTTCGGTTCCTGTTTGTCCCAAAACCTCTCCAAATCTCTCCCCATTCTGACAATAGTGTTGGTAATGATCCAGACAAGCATCGATGATTCTTATAATATCTTGAGGCTGATGAATCCCGGAAAGCTCGGTGGCCAATCTGGGATGTCTTCCCAGTTTTCCCCCGACCTGAACACGAAACCCCTTTTGACCCTCGATAATGGTGCCTGTCGGGCAGATGCGGGCACATTGTCCACAAAAGAGGCACTGATTCTCATTCATCACCGGACGAGCATCCTCTAATGAAATCGCCCCTTCTCTACAAATCGCAACACATTCGCCGCATTCGCTGCAATCCTGTTTTGTGATAAGAGGAGTGGAGGCCCCGATCAATCCAACATCTGCGATCTGAGGACGCGAGCAGGCATTTGGACAGTCAGAGATGGAGATTCGAAACTCGTGATGCATTTTGAGCGGACCACCTACCTTTTCCTGTAAAAAGGTCTTCAAGTCCCGCCTTGATAATTGTTCCTCTGATTCCGGAGCTAAATCATCATATGCAAAGGCCCTATTGGAGCATCCTCCCGGACCGAAACACGTCTCAACCTGGTATCCTTTGACCTCATCTTCCATCCGGCTCAGAAACTTCTTCTGCCGGGAACGTACATGCGCTACGGTCACCGAATCGGCCCCTGCCATGACAGCCTCCTCTTCCACCATGCGCTTTACCCTCTTTCTGACAAAGAAAGGGACCCTGGAAACCACTTCTTTCGCTTCATCGGTCCAATCCATAAAAATCTTCGTCTCCTTCTCCCTAGACCCAAAACTCCGGATAGCGCCGATTCTTGGGAATATTGTTTACCAGCAGAGCGACGGCCAACATGATGGCTGCACCGGATCCGACGGGTATCAACACATACAAATAGCCTAGGGCGTGAATCTGATCGCTCCCGATGACAGCGATCAGGGCTGTTGCCCCTCCCGGCGGATGAAGGGTTTTGGTGGCGTGCATGGCCGCGATGGCGGTGGCCACCGCAAAAGCGGAGGCCACCCACAGAATATCACCAAAAAGTTGGTAGCTCGCCACACCGACTAGAGCAGAAATAACATGTCCTCCAATAAGGTTCCTCGGCTGCGCGAGGGGACTTCTAATCGCGCCGTAGATCAGCACGGCAGAGGCACCGAATGATCCGATGATCATTGCCAAATCCATGGGTTCGAATAACCTGTAATGGAGAAAAGCCACCGAACTGATCCCCAAAAAGGCGCCTATCCACGACAAGATAATCTCGGAAAGATTCACCGCAGGAGGGCTTTTTGTCGTTCCTTTCATCTTTTTGAAATACTCCATGGTCTGCTCTCACTGCTTGAGTTTACTCTAATGCTCCAAAAAAGGCCTTTATGCAGCGATGGAGTTTAAGTCTTTGGCGGCATAATAACGGCACAGGATGATTGCACAATATTTGCCCTTGCGATAATCCCGACCAGTCTATCTTCATCATCCGTAACCGGTACCCGATTGATGTTACGCGCTGCCATAAGGGCTGTAACATCCGAAACAGAGGCCTCCCCTGTGATTGTCACAGCAGGGTGTGTCATGATATCTCCTGCTGTTTGACGGCGCATAGGCAGCGCAACACATTTACGAGAGGTAAGACAATGCGCCACGACCCCCATGAAGGATCGAAGATCCTCACCACCCATGTGAAGGACAAAATCCTTATCTGAGATCATACCCACCACTCTTTCTTCGTCGTCTATAACAGGAACACCTGAGACGCCCTCAACCGTCATCATTTGCGCCACCTCGGCCAACGGCGTATCCCTTGTTGCGGAGATAACCTTGTGGGTCATAATGTCACGAGCCTTGACCGAATGTGTGAGACGCTCAACAGCCTGTTTGTAAGCCAAAACATATAAGGACCTAAAATCACCCGGCGTGATATCCAGGTAACCTTTGATGGCCTTCATGGCCTCCAAAATGTCCTCTTCCAGGATCTCCGGAGGACATTCGATGTTCTCTAGGTAAGATTCCATCACGCACATCTCCTATTTGTGTAGCCTCCTGACGCAAGAAAGACAGAATTGACGTGCCGTATGTCAATTCTCAAGAGACTCCTTCACTTTGTACGAGCCGTTGAGCGCCAACTGGGCGATTGGGGGGGCGATTGTGCCAAAGCCGACAGGAATACTTTCCCCTATTTCTAGTACAACCTTTCCGAAAAGTCTTTGACTTAAGTCAAGACTTCTTTAAACAGAGAAATGAGGGCTTTTTCCCGTTTCCATTCGTCAAACGGTAGCACCAAATTACTGTCTTTTTCTTGATGAAATACAGGGTTTACTCTATTTGACCACGCTGTCACATCGTGGTATAGGTATAAATTATTGATGATTTCTCAAAAAATCAAAGAATTCGAGAAGTTGGCACAAACCAATTACCCCGCCCCAAGCGGATGGGGTATTGGAAAGCGGAATCAAGGACCATGGGCATCATAGAAGTGATTTGGATAATGAGATATTTCTCATTCAACTGCTCTTAAAGCCGCTGGAAAATTTGAAAAGAACCTTTTTGACTTAAGTCAAGGAAAAGGGCTGATTCGCTTGGTAGGATTCAAATAGAGTTTTTTCCGGTGATCCTGTCTAAACAACAAGTTTTTGATTCATTTGGAGTCATTCAATAATCTTTTCCAGGAGAGATCAATGCCTGTCTTCAGTTATCTGGCCTACCCTGTCCAAGGGGCAAAAGAGGAGCTATTCAATGATCTGTCAGCTCTGGATTATTGTGAGGCTATGCAGGCGGAGAATAAGGAAGTTCTCATTCTTGTGACGGATACACCGGATGAGAAGACGGAGAAGGCATTACAGAAACAACTAAAGACGTTAAAATCCTTGCAGTCTCTTGGGATGACATTTGGGCACACGGATCAGTGACAAACAGTACTTGGAAGGAGTGGCAAATGGATATTACCAGAAGGGCTTTCATCAAGACCGCGGCAGCACAGAGTGCGGTCGCTGCGGCTGCCGTTCTTTTTCCCGGGATCAGTTTCGGTGCCTGGAAGAATTTGGACACCTCTTCAGGGGGAATTGAGTGGAAAAAGGCGCCTTGCCGTTTCTGCGGCACGGGCTGCGGTCTTTTAGTCGGCGTCTCCCTTGATCGGGCAGTGGCCGTAAAGGGCGATCCCAACTGCTCCGTGAATAAAGGGCTGTGCTGTGTCAAGGGGTATCATTCCATCCAGATCCTTTACGGCAACGACAGGTACAGAAAAGCCTTGGTCAGAAAGAACGGTGAACTGGTGGAGACCCCTATACAAGAGGCCCTTGATCTTGTGGCGGAGAAAATGAAAGAGACCATCAAGGATCACGGAAAAGACGCCGTATCCATCTATGGCTCAGGCCAATGGTCAATCCCCGACGGGTATGCGGCTTCGAAGCTCTTCAAAGGATGTATCGGCACCAACAATGTCGAAGCAAATGCCCGGCTTTGCATGGCAAGCGCTGTAACTGGATTCATGACCAGTTTCGGTCTGGATGAACCCATGGGATGCTATGACGATATTGACCACGCCGATGTCTTCGTCACTTGGGGAAACAATATGGCGGAGATGCATCCGGTCCTATTCTCGAGAATGCTCGCCAACCGTAAGACCAAGACCCATGTCAAGATCATTGATTTCGCCACCCGCACCACCAGAACCAGTCAGGCAGCAGACAAATCCATCATTTTTAGCCCTCAAACCGATCTGGCCGTTGCCAATGCCATATGTCACGAGATTATCCGCAACAAGTGGGTGAATGAAGATTTTGTAGAGAAACACGTCTCCTTTCGAAAAGGGAAGACCAATATCGGATACGGGACCGAAGATCATTTCAAGTTCACGGATAAAGAGGAAACGGCCGATTTCAGAGAATATAAAGCCTTCCTCCAAGACTATACGCCGGAAAAAGTAGAAAAAATCTCGGGCGTCCCAGCCAAAGACATCAAATATATGGCAGCCCTTTATGGGGACCCTGACAAGAAGGTCACTTCATTTTGGTGTATGGGAATGAATCAACATACTCGCGGCACCTGGATCAACAATCTTGTCTACAATATTCATCTTTTGGTGGGCAAGATCTCCACACCTGGCAACAGCCCGTTCTCTCTGACAGGCCAGCCGAGTGCTTGCGGTACGGTGCGTGAAGTGGGGACCTTGACCCACAAATTGCCCCACGGGGTGGTTGCCAACGAAACCGCCCGTAAGCTGGCTGCTGAAATATGGCAGGTGCCGGTGGAAAACATCGACCCCAAACCCTCCTATCATACCGTGGAGATGTTTCGGGCCCTGGATAGGGGCGATATTCGGTTTATGTGGATTCAAGTCACCAACCCCATGGTCACCATGCCCAATCTGAAAAGGTACCGAAAAGGGGCACAAAAGCAGGGGCGGTTCATTGTCCTGTCGGAAATCTACCCCACACCGACCTCTGATATAGCGGATGTGATCCTGCCGTCGGCCCTGTGGGTAGAGAGAGAGGGCTTCTTCGGAAACTCGGAAAGGCGTACACAACACAATGAACAAATGGTCCCTCCCCCCGGAGATGCCATGTGCAATACGTGGCAGCTCATTGAAGTAGCCAGAAGACTGGGATACGAAAAGCAGTTCCCCTGGATCCGGGAGGCCTACATTGAAGATATATGGAATGAGTACATCCAATTCCATGACAATCCCAAACATCGAATGGCGTCCTACAAAGAGCTTAAGGCGCGATCGGGTGTTCAGTGGCCGTTTGTCGACGGCATGGAGACAAAGTGGCGGTTCAACCCCGAGTATGATCCGGCTGCCAAAGGGGATGGGTTCGATTTTTACGGCAAGCCGGACCACAAGGCCCGGATATGGATAAGGCCCTATGAGCCGGCTGCGGAATTCCCTGACAATGAATATCCGCTTTGGCTCAATACAGGCAGGATTCTGGAACACTGGCATACCGGCTCCATGACCCGACGGGTCCCGATCCTTCATAAATCTGCTCCGGCCTCCTATGTAGAGATCAACCCCGACGATGCAGGCGCCCTGGGCGTCACTAATGGAAGCCGGGTCAAGGTCAGTTCAAGACGCGGGTCCGTCGTGATGACAGCCAGCATTAACGGCAGGGGGCTCCCGCCAAAAGGCATGGTCTTTGTCCCCTTCTTTGATGAAAACCACCTCATCAATGAGGTCACTTTGGATGCGTTTTGTCCTATATCCAAACAGCCGGACTATAAAAAATGCGCTGTAAGACTGGAGAGAGCATAATGGGAGAATCAGACCGGAAATTGGGAAAGCTCTTTCTCGTTTTTGCGGCAATCTGTATCATCGCATTACCCTTTATCGTCTTTTCAGCCATCTCCTATGAACCTGATGAGATGAAGGTGACGGTGATAGCGCCGCAGAGCCGTGCCTTTGATGAAAATGGTGATGCGGTCTTCCAAGACTATGATCGGATAGCCAAGGAGTACCTGCAAGGCACGTCTACAGAGAGGACTTTAAGTGAATATTATCTGCGGAGGGAATATGCCGGTTCTCCCCCCTATATCCCTCATAAACTGGAAGATGAAAGCGAAACAGAAATCGACTGTCTGACCTGTCATGCAAAAGGAGGTTGGACTGAGGAGCTAGAAAGAAATACGCCCCTGACGCCCCATCCGGAGCATGCTTCATGCGAACAATGCCACGTCAAAATGACCACAGAGGCGTTGTTTGCGGCCAACGACTGGCTGAGCCTCCCGCCCCCCCGTTTGGGTCGATCCTATCTGCCGGGGGCGCCGTCTCCCATCCCCCATGATCTTCAAATGAGAGGAGATTGCATTGCGTGCCATGTCGGACCGGGCACGGTGACGGCCATTCGTGTGGAGCATCCGTCGCGGGGAAATTGCAGGCAATGTCATGTGCCGGATTTGTTTGATGAACCGTTCAAAAGAAAATAGCAGGGAACATAGTTGACAGGATTAACCGGATTGACAAGATTTGAAATCGCCTCGCTGTTTCATAAAGAAGAAAACCCTGCCAATCCTGTTTGACCCGTCTAGAAATTATTAGCTTATGATGACGACGCCATCTCTTCAGAAATATCTTTTCTTGATCATACCCGCGCTGATTCTTGTTTTATCTGTGGCGGTCGTCTTTTCCGGTGAAGAGGGAGTGACACAGATTTATAGAAAAGCGATCGATCCGTTTGATGATGAAAGACTTGTCGATTCAGTCTTATCGCTTCCGGAGGACACGGTTCTGGTGAAGGAGAGATATCAAGGAGGACCCTTCTGGACAGAGACGCGAAAGGATAAGATGGAGCGGTTTCAGTGTAGTCAGTGTCATAGTAACAAAGAAGTCACCATTGCTCAGGCCGCTGATATAGCCCATGGGGACATCGTTCTTGACCATGGCGGAAAGAATAAGCCTCTATCCTGTTCTATCTGTCATCATGAGGCTGAGCGTGATCTCTTGGTGACGGAAAAAGGGGTAAAAGTGGATATGGACCACAGCTATCAGATGTGCGGTCAGTGCCACTTCAGACAGAACAAAGACTGGGTGGGCGGTGCACACGGCAAGCGGGTCTCTTATTGGGCAGGAAAACGGGTCGTCAAGAACTGCACCTCTTGTCATGACGCCCATTCACCTCGTTTTGAAAAACGTTGGCCTGAAGCCTATTCGCCCCCTGTTAATGAATAGGAACACAATGAAGCCCGGAAAGCATATGGATTGTCAAAACAGAAAAGAGAATAGTCCTCTCAAAGGAAAACCGCTCGGGCGGCGGGAATTCCTGAAAAGCACCGGAAAGGTCGCTGCATTGGGTGGCGCCGCCCTGGCCTCAGGGTGCGGGACCGGTTTGATCGGTTCAAATGAAGAGTTAAGATTGCGATGGAAAGAATATTTCAAGGGTAATTACCAACTCATGACCCAGGCGGAAAAGGATGAGACGATCAAACGCCTTGAGCGATTGGCAAAAATAGACAGAGGCGTGGACATCCAGATAAGTTCAAAGGGTCCCATAGAGGGTGTCTTATTCGGCTATGCCTTTAACGTGACCCGATGTGAAGGTTTCATGGAATGCGTGTCTGCCTGTGTAAGAGAAAACAATCTTGACAGAAAAACGCAGACCCAGTATGTCCGTATTTTCGAAATGGAATATGGCCAAATGAATCCTGAGTCGGGCAATGGCAAGTACTTCCATGAAGTCCCGGTGGAAGGGCATTTCTATATGGGCGTGCAGTGTTTTCAATGTGAAAGCGCGCCGTGTATCAAGGCCTGTCCCACAAAAGCAACTTGGAGGGAGCCCGATGGGCTCGTGGTCGTAGACTATGATTGGTGCATTGGGTGCAGGTATTGCATGGCGGCCTGTCCCTATTGGGGGCGTCGCTTCAACTGGAATACACCTGTTATTCCTCCAGAGCAGATGACAAAGAAACAGCACTATCTCGGCAACAGGTTGCGCGGCAAGGGACAGGTTGAAAAATGCACCTTCTGTGTTCAAAGGACTCGAGAAGGCAGACTTCCCGCCTGCGTGGAGGCCTGCCCAACCGGTTCGAGGATTTTCGGAAACCTACTGGACCCCAAGAGTGAGATCAGGTTCGTCCTGCAGAACAAAAAGGTGTTCCGGTTAAAGGAGGATCTGGGGACGGATCCAAAGTTCTGGTATTTTATTGATTAACCCGGCAAAAATCAGGGGTGTTCATTGAAGGCTTTGTTAAGAAAACTCTCGGGAAATGGGTTGATCCGTTTCATTAGGGATGTCACCTTGTGGAATCTTTCGGGTGGAATCGCTTACCAGATCTTTTTGTCTGTCTTGGCCGCTTTGATGCTTCTTGGCGTCTATGCCTATTCAATCCAAATGAACCTGGGCCTTTCAGCCACGAACATGTCCAATATCGTGAGCTGGGGATTTTATATTTCCAACTTTACATTCTTGGTGGGGGTGGCCGCGGCGGCAGTTATGTTGATCCTGCCCGCGTATGTTTTTCGGGACAAGGATTTTCACAAAGTCGTCATCATTGGTGAAGGCGTGGCGGTGGGCGCACTCGTCATGTGCCTGATGTTTATTCTTGTGGACCTGGGAGGTCCCTTTCGGGCATGGCATCTGATGCCGGTGATCGGCCTTTTCAATTGGCCCTCTTCGATCCTCGCCTGGGACGTGATCGTGTTGAACGGATATCTACTCTTAAACCTCCTTGTACCCTTCTATATCCTCTATTGCGAATATCATCATCGGAAACCCGATGAAAGGAAATACCGGCCCTTTGTTTTTCTCTCCATATTCTGGGCCGTTGCTATTCATATGGTCACTGCCTTCTTATATGAAGGGCTTCCGGCCAGACCCTTCTGGAACAACCCTCTGTTAGGACCCCGGTTTCTGGCATC
>JAQYVR010000012.1 GCA_030145395.1 Desulfobacteria bacterium | reverse complement strand
CGCATATTGATGGTTACGGGTTCTGGGTTCCGCGTTCTGGGTTCAGCGTTCTGGGTTCTGGGTTCAGGGTTCTGGGTTCAGGGTTCGGGGTTTGAGCTTTCAGCTTCTCTGTTTGCTCCCTACTCCCTACTGCCTACTCCCTACTCCTCACTCCCTACTCCCTACTCCTTACTCCCTACTGCCCACTCCCTACTGCTTACTCCTTACTTCTTCCCTTGTTTCAACAAGGCCTGAATCCGAAGCCTCAAGGCGGTGAGTTGGATAAAGCCTTGGGCATCTTCCTGGCGATAGACCTCGTCTTCTTCAAAGGTCGCAAAATCTTTGCTGTAAAGGGACGCTTCCGACTTGCGGCCCAAAACACGACAGTTTCCCTTGTAGAGTTCCAACCTTACAGTACCTGAAACCATTTCCTGAGTCTCATCTACCATGGCCTGCAATACCTTCATCTCCGGTGAAAACCAAAATCCATTGTACACGAGCTCTGCGTATTTAGGAACCAATGAGTCCCGAAGATGCATGACCTCGCGGTCCATGGTAATCGATTCCATGGCCATGTGAGCTCCTCTCAGGATCGTACCGCCCGGAGTTTCATACACACCTCGAGATTTTATCCCCACAAACCGGTTTTCGACCAGATCAACCCGCCCAATACCGTTTCGGCCTCCGAACGTATTCAGCTTAGCAAGAAGTTGAGCAGGAGAAAGCTGCTCGCCATTGACGGCTACAGGGTCTCCATGCTCGAATGAAATCTCCACAACCTCCGGGCTGTCAGGCGCTTCCATGGGAGATACGGATATTGTAAACATGCTCTCCGGAGGGCCCTCCCAAGGATCTTCGAGTATACCCCCCTCGTAGCTGACATGCAGCAGGTTTCGATCCATGCTGTATGGCTTTTCCTGGGTGGCGGTAACGTTAATACCGTGTTCTTTGGCATAATCCATAAGGGATTGCCGCGAACTTAAATCCCACACCCGCCACGGGGCAATAATCTTCAACTCAGGACCCAGAGCCTGGTAAGCAAGCTCAAACCGCACCTGGTCGTTCCCCTTGCCCGTGGCTCCATGACTGACACCATCTGCTCCCTCTGCGTGTGCCACCTCAACCTGGCGTTTCGCGATCAGGGGCCGTGCCAGGGATGTCCCCAGGAGATAATGGCCCTCATAAATGGCATTTGCGCGAAAGGCCGGAAATACATAGTCGCGGACAAAGTCCTCTTTCAGGTCCTCTATGACGACCTTAGCGGCACCTGTATCCGTGGCCTTCCCTTTCAGGCCATCCAACTCTTCCCCTTGGCCAATGTCGGCCACAAAGGCAACTACTTCACAATTGTAGGTCTCGACCAGCCATTTCAGGATCACAGACGTGTCCAGGCCACCTGAATAGGCCAAAACTATTCTTTTGATCTCTGTTGACAAGAGAACCTCCAGCTTCGTCATTGACGATTGAATATTGAGTCTTTCAATAGATAGCTGTTACTGGTTGTCGAAGATCCGCCGTTTTTGTGGCGGACTCGTTACTGGCTACTTGATACTGGAACTGGATACTGGATATGGAGCCCCACGGGTAAACCCGTGGTCCCACTAAAGTACCCGTCTTCGCCTTCGGCTACGACGCGGTTATCCGCCTCAGCTTCGGGGCGACATCGCGCCGTAGCATATTGATTGTTTGCGGATTCATCCACGGGCAAGCCCGTCGTCTTCTGCGAAGGCGGATAAGTTGTACTGGACTAACCAAGGATAAGTCTTTCCACTACTCCCTTGTGCATATGCAGTTTGTTCTCTGCCTGATCCCACACGATCGAATGAGCTCCGTCCAGGACATCGGCAGTAATCTCCTCTCCCCTGTGGGCCGGGAGACAGTGCATGACAATGACGTCCTCTTTGGCCTTGGCCACAAGACCCTCATTCACTTGATAGGGTTGGAAGAACTTCCTTCGAAGTCCATGTTCGCTCTCCTGGCCCATGCTGGCCCAAACATCCGTATAAATAACATCCGCATCGCGCACGGCTTCTTCCGGATCAGTAATTACTTCAATTCCACCCTTGGAATCCTCAATGGCAGCCTTTAGAATGGCCTCGTCAGGCTGATATCCTTCAGGACAGGCCACAACCAAGTGCAACGGAAGAATGGCTGCTGCGTTTAGCCACGAATGAGCCACATTGTTTCCGTCTCCCACCCAGACAATCCTAAGGCCTTCGAGCCCTCCCTTATTCTCCAGGATGGTCATCAGGTCGCTTAAGACCTGACAGGGATGATAGAGATCGGTCAGCCCATTTATGACAGGAATCGACGCTGCCGCTGCAAGCTCGTTAAGCAAGTCCTGAGAATAGGTCCGCACCGCCAGGCAGTCCAGATATCTTGAGAGCACATTAGCTGTGTCGGCAATAGGCTCGTTTCGAATCAGTTGTGTGTCCTGGGTACTCAGAAAGAGAGGAGTCCCGCCGAGCTGGACCATAGCTGCCTCAAAGGAGACACGCGTTCGGGTAGAAGGCTTGTCAAATATAAGCCCTAAGGTTTTACCCACAAGCGTGCGATCAGGCATGCCGGCCGCATGGTGTTCTTTCAGCTCTAATGATCGCTTGAACAACCCCTCGCAATCATCAGCACTAAGATCCCTGAAAGTTAAAAGGTCTTTTTTCATGATATATCGACCGCCATGTCCTCAAATATGCCACCCAGACATTCAATGAGTGAGTCTATCTGTCCCTCTTGAATAATCAGCGGAGGGATGAACCGCAGAATATGTTCCTGTGTGCAGTTGATCAAGAATCCCCGGTCCATACATGCCTTCACAACCGGAACACCGTCAATGGCAAGATCAAGACCGAGTAAAAGTCCTTCTCCCCGCACCTCTTGAATAAAGGCATACTTTGCCTTGAGTTCAAGTAGGCGCTCCTTGAAATACGCCCCTACCCTCTCACAGTTCTGGAGGACACCTTCCTCCACAAGAGACTTCACCACAATTAAGGCTGCGGCCGCAACCAGCGGGGTCCCCCCAAAAGTGGAGGCATGAGAACCCGCCGTCAAAGACGCGGCAACAGCTTCCTTAGCCAGCATCGCGCCCATTGGAAGGCCATTTGCCAGGGCCTTGGCCACCGTCATGATATCCGGTGTCATTCCAAAATGCTCGTGTGCAAATAGCTTTCCCGTCCGACCCATTCCGGTCTGCACTTCATCAAAGATAAGGAGTAATCCATGCTTGTCGCACAACTTCCTCAAGTCTTCCAGGTATCCGGAGACAGGACATTGAACACCTCCTTCACCCTGAATAGGTTCCAGCATGACCGCGCATGTCTCCCCTGTGATGGCATTTTGAACAGCCTCCAGATCATTGAAGGGGACGAAGTCAAAACCGTCCACAAGTGGCTCGAAGCCCTTGTGAATCTTTGACTGGCCTGAAGCACTCAGTGTAGCCATGGTGCGCCCATGAAAAGATCCTTCCATGGTAATGATCCTGAAACGTTCAGGGGCGCCTCGGTCCTTAGAATACTTCCGTGCCAGTTTAATCGCTGCCTCATTCGCCTCTGCACCGCTATTACAGAAGAACGCCCTGTCTGCAAAGGAGTGCTCAACCAGCCATTCAGCCAACTCTGTCTGTGGCACAGTGTAATAGAGGTTTGAGACATGCACCAGGCGGCGTGCCTGATCTGCTACGGCTTGGGCAACTCCCGGGTGGGCGTGCCCCAGATTGCAGACTGCAATGCCAGCCACAAAATCCGTATAGGCGTCACCCTTTTCATCGAAGAGCGTACACCCTTCTCCCCTGGTCAGGACTATCGGGAACCGCTTATACGTGGCAGCCATGACCTGGTCTGCTTTTTCCATTAGGTTACTAGTCATTTTAGCTAACTTTAGACGCTGGTCACGGACTGTCGACGAATTTCCGTTCCAATTCCTTTGTCTGTAAAAAGCTCAAGGAGCACCGCGTGTCGTTTGCGGCCGTCGATGATATGAACCCTTTCAACACCATGTTGGAGGGCTTCTATAGTGCACTGGATCTTCGGAATCATCCCTCCCGAAATCGTGCCTTCCCCCAACATCGCTTCCACACCCTCTACATCAGTCGAGGATATCAGAGATCCGTCCTTGTCCATGACCCCGTCAACATCCGTGAGCAGGATCATTTTCGTGGCATTTAGGGCCATAGCCACTTTGCTTGCAACCCAATCCGCATTGATGTTATAGGTCTCACCCCACTCTCCGACCCCAACTGGAGCAATGACCGGGATGAAACCCCCATCCTCCAAGGTCTGGATAATCGTTGGGTTCACGGCAATAATCTCGCCCACCATGCCCATATCTATGATTTCCGGCGGCTTGTCTTCTGCCTGCGGGCGTACAAGGTGGAGCTTCTTAGAAAGCATCAGGCGGCCATCCTTACCGCTTAAGCCCACGGCCTTTCCACCCTGCTGACTGATCTGTCCTACGATCTCTTTGTTGACTTTACCAACAAGGACCATTTCCACCACATCCATGGTCGGCTCGTCCGTAACGCGCATGCCATCCACGAATTCAGAATCCATCCCCATCTTCTCTAAGACCGATCCGATCTGCGGGCCTCCGCCGTGGACGACAACTGGATTAAGGCCCACAAACTTCATCAGCGTAATGTCACGGGCAAACCCCTCCTTTAGTTGTTTATCCACCATGGCATTTCCGCCATACTTGATAACAATGGTCTTCCCGTAAAAACGACGGATATACGGAAGGGCCTCAATCAATATATCAGCAACATTACTATCCATTGGTCGTCGGTCCCTTTTGAACTACAATCGTCAATCTACAATCGTTACAGGATGTATCGACTCAGGTCCTCGTCATCTTTGATGTCTTCTAATTTCTCATATACATGTTTTGCATCTATGATTATCTGTTGCTCGCGAAGGTCCGGTGCATCAAATAGAATCTCATCAAGGAGCCGCTCAATGACTGTGTGCAGCCTTCGGGCACCTATGTTTTCAGTACGCTCATTCACTTCCGTAGCAATCTCTGCAATAGCAGCAATTGAATCTTCCTTAAACACCAAATCTATGCCTTCGGTTTTGAGCAGGGCCTTGTACTGAACAATCAGGGCATTCTGCGGCTCGGTCAGTATTCTCACAAAATCTTCTTTGCCCAGCGACTTGAGTTCGACCCGAATCGGGAACCGACCCTGAAGTTCCGGGACCAAATCAGAGGGCTTGCTGGTATGAAAAGCCCCAGACGCAATAAAGAGTATATGATCGGTCTTCACCATGCCATACTTTGTAGTGACTGTTGATCCTTCCACGATGGGAAGGAGATCCCGCTGAACACCTTCCCTTGATACGTCTGGCCCGTGTGTGCCATCTCTACCAGTAATCTTGTCTATCTCATCAAGAAAAATGATTCCTGACTCTTCAACCTTGGCAATCGCCATCTTTACTACTTTGTCCATGTCCACCAGTCTTAGGGCCTCCTCCTGCGCGAGGATTTCCAAGGCTTCCGGGACCTTTACTTTCCGCTTCTTCGTCCTTTTCGGAAACATGCCGCCGAACATGTCCTTCAGGTTTATGTCCATCTCCTCGAGACCGGCACCTGAGAATATCTCAACTACAGGCATGCTGCGCTCTGCTACCTCCAGATCTACATAGCGATTATCGAGTTTACCTTCCCGCAGCATCTTCCGAATCTTGTCTCGGGTTGTGGACTGTTCTGTTGCGTCTTTCGTCACCAGTTCCAGCGTCTTTTCTTCCCCCTCCGTGTCTTTAGGTGTCTCGGGCTCCCTTTTCGGCGGAAGGAGAATATCAAGCATCCGCTCCTCAGCAATGCCTTTGGCCTTGGTTTTGACTGCCTCCTGCTCCTCGGATCTAACCATGCTAACGGACAGCTCTGTCAGATCCCGGATCATTGACTCCACATCACGCCCAACATACCCAACCTCAGTAAACTTGGAGGCCTCAATCTTCAAAAAGGGAGAATTCGCAAGCCGTGCCAGACGCCTTGCAATCTCAGTCTTTCCAACCCCTGTAGGCCCGATTAGAATAATGTTTTTCGGGAAAATTTCATCTCGCAAGTCTTCAGGGACCTGCTGTCGCCGCCAACGGTTCCTTAGAGCGATGGCCACAGAGCGCTTGGCATCATTTTGGCTAATGATGTACTTGTCCAGTTCTGATACAATTTCACGTGGTGTCAGTTGCTTCATCAATATTCCCTAACCCAAACAAGCTACAACCAAAAAAAGATAGTTCAAGTCTTGTAAGACAAGGTTAAATCTCATTCCAACAAGTGCCTAAAGTGAACTAAAGTTGGAGCATTTTATTATTAACGCACTAACCCTCTGGACTTCCCACAGGGCTCACAACTCATTTCAGCTCTTCAATAGTAATATCTTCGTTTGTATAAATGCAAAGCCCTGCCGCAATTTTCATGGCAGTATCTGCAATCGTCCTTGCGTCCAATTCCGTGTGACGGATCAAGCCGATCGCTGCAGCTTGTGCATAGGCGCCTCCCGATCCAATCCCCAAAACCCCTTCGTCAGGTTGAATGACATCGCCGTTGCCGGATATAAGGAATAAGTGATCCCGGTCAACGGCCACCAGAATGGCTTCCAGCCTTCTTAAATACTTGTCGGTTCTCCAGTCTTTGGCCAGCTCGACAGCGGATCGGGTGACATTCCCATTGAATTGCTCAAGCTTTCCTTCAAAGCGCTCGTATAGATTCAGGGCGTCAGCCGTGGCGCCAGCAAAGCCGACAATTATCTGGTCTTTATATATCTTGCGAACCTTCTTGGCGCGATGTTTCATAATAGTATCCTTCAACGTCACCTGACCATCGCCTGCCACCGCCACATGCTTGCCTCGTCGCACTGCCAAAATTGTCGTACCGTGGAATTTATCCTCGCTCACTTAATGTCTCCCTTATGAAGTGGATGACAGAAGCTCGAAATTCGAAATCCGAAATCCGAAGCACGAAACAAATCCGAATGACCTAAGCACAAAATTCAAACCGACATACACAGACAAACACCTGACTTTATGCCTAACAAATAATGTTTCGAACATTTGATATTCGAATTTGGAATTTGTTTCGATATTCGATATTCTGATTTATCCTCTTCTATTCACAACTTTAGCACTTTCTCCATCCCTACCGTCTGGGATGTGCTTTATCGTAAACCTCCATTAGCCGATCGACACTCACATGAGTATATCTCTGGGTTGTCGTCAGGCTTGCATGACCCAGCAATTCCTGCACCACCCTGAGATCAGCTCCCGCATCAAGCATATGCGTTGCAAAGGTATGTCGAAGCCCGTGGGGACTTATTGGGCTCAATAGTCCCAACTGTCGAACCACTTGCTCCAGCAGACGTGCAATCGAACGTGTGCTTAATCGTCCTCCCCTGTTGTTTAACAACAGGGGTTCATCCACTGCAATCCCGGATCCCGCTGGCTTGTCCCTTTTGTCAAGGTAAGCACGTATGCAAGCCAGCGCCTTTTCCCCTACAGGGGCCAAACGCTCTTTCTTCCCCTTGCCGAGCACCCGCACGAACCCTTTGTCGAAATCTACATCCCCAACATCCATGCCTGCCATCTCGGCCACTCGCACGCCCGTGGAATAGAGGGTCTCTAAGATGGCCCGGTTCCGAAAAGCGAGTACCGATGTCCCCTTCACCCCTTCTAACAGACGAAACATTTCATCCACCGGCAAATATTTAGGTATGGATCTTCCTCGCTTGGGAGTTAAGACGCTCTCTGCCGGGTTCGTGCTTATGGCACCTCTTCTGACCAGAAATCGAAAAAACGATCTCAGAGCTGAAAGTTTCCGGGCTATGGTAGTCTTTTGGTTCTTTCCGTGCAGAAATCCCAAATACGACCGGATGACCATGTCATCCACGTCACTGACTTTGACCTCTTCTCCGCCTTTGAGCAAACCGTTTGCCGATTCTCCAAGATAGGCCGAAAACTGTTCCAGATCGTTGCGGTATGCTCTGCAAGTGTTCGGAGAAAAATCCTTTTCAGCTGACACAGCTTCAATAAAACGTTCTATCCATTCTCTCATAACATTGTAACCCGAACTGCACGTCAAGCAACGTTAGGGTTATGAGAACACCTGTCTCTTAAAAAACATAAAGAATACCACAGTTTTTCGCTCAGTCAAAGGAAAAAAATAGTGAAGTTTCCCCGCCTTGGAGGGCGGGCGTTCTGCCTTGTGGCAACACTTCATGCGCGGGGAGCCGGCCGGTCAGTGCAGGTCAACAAGGGCTCTAATCTCCGCCCAACTGCCGACCTCCATGAATGGATGATTAGAAGAGCGATTCCAAGGCTGGCTAAAGAGGATGGGAGTGATTGCACTCTGGCTCAACATATAACAGATCTCGAGGTAGTCTTCCACAAAATACCGGACACCGCGTGCATTGAGCACGTCGGCCTTCCCTTCAAAGGTACCCGTGGCAACCACTTCAATGTCAGACGGATTCAAGGAAAGCATACTGTGAACCCATTCTTCTGCAGTTGCAAGCTGGGGTCGAGCTGTCACAAAAAGCAGTGGGTGCGCCGCACCGATGTCAGATAGCACTTCAACAGCCCCATCAATAGGCAAGAGATCCGACTCAAACTCTCCTTCCAGTATTCGTTTTATGATGACTTTGATGATTTCAGGATCTATGTCCAAGCACTCTTCAAGAAAATAAGTGCTGATGTCCTCATATCGAATATCGTTAATACCATAGTCCTTGCGTGCGATCTCTAAAAAGAGCGCCATGGTATTGGCAAACACCCCATCTATGTCAAAAGCTATGTCAGAAGGGGCGACCATCTCAGCCCTATGCAGCTCTCCGTGTTTTCTTCTTAAGCCGACTTATACGCCGTCTCAACACCTTGGCTCTTACCTTATCTTTCCCTTGGTGAGCCGCGGCCTTCTCAGCCTTGAGGGCGTTTATCGTTCCCTTTATGTCACGTACTGACACGTCAGATTTCTTGATCTTCTCATCCACGATGCCCCGCTCTTTCTTGATGGCAGCCACCAACTCAGCCTTGTTCATGCCGTGCACTCCGGTCATGTCCGGAATCTTTAGGGCTGTCTCCCGCAATTCTTTGGCAGTCATCCGATCCAGGGGTTTTTCCTTTTTCTCTTCTTTTTCCTTGTTTCCCATAAACGCATTCTCCTTTTTCTATCTCAGTAGTAAACCTCAAGTTATTACGGATCAGCTTCAAGCTGCTATGCGCGGGCTGATGCCCTGACCATCAACGACCCAGAGCCGCTCCTGATCTTTAACTCTCTTCGGGTTTAATTTTTTCAACCAGGGAGAGAAACGGTTTGAAAAGATCTATCGGAATCGGAAACAGGGTTGTGGAATTGTTTTCCGCCGAGATCTCGCGCAGCGTCTGCAGATATCGTAATTGCAGGGCCATGGGGTGGTCCCCGATAATGGTCGCTGCCGCGGCTAATTTGTCCGCTGCCTGAAACTCTCCTTCTGCGTTGATCACCTTGGCACGTCGCTCGCGCTCGGCTTCGGCCTGCTTGGCCATGGCTCTCTGCATCTCCTGCGGGAGATCAATATGCTTGACTTCCACAGTGGAGACCTTTATCCCCCACGGATCCGTATGTGTATCCAGGATCTCCTGCAGCTGGGAGTTGATATTTTCCCGCTCCGAAAGAAGCTCGTCCAGCTCAGCCTGCCCGCATACGCTTCGGAGCGTGGTCTGTGCAAGCTGAGAAGTTGCATACATGTAGTTCTCCACCTCGATGACCGCCTTAACGGGGTCCATCACCCTGAAGTAAATAACCGCGTTGACTTTCACAGAGACGTTGTCCCGCGTAATCACGTCCTGGGGATCAACATCCATGGCGATCAGGCGCAGGCCTACCTTCACCATCTTGTCCACAATGGGTATTAGGATAATCAGGCCGGGGCCTTTGGCGGCTATCACCCGCCCAAGGCGGAAGATGACCCCACGCTCATACTCATTCAGGATTCTTATGGCCGAAGCCAAAAAGAATAACAGCAGGACGATACCCGAGATTATAGTGATCATGACAACCTCCTCGCCGAAAGAGCTCTTTTGTTACAATACCGAGTTCTTGTTTCTTCACACAAGCCCGATGGGATCGGGCCGCCATTCCTGGCACCCCTGAATAGGAAATAGCATGTCTGTCACGCCACATCAACCGAATTGTAAAGCCTTCCCATCCTGACATGGACGCCATCCATATTTGATGTCACGAAAATGCAGTGCGGCCCCAGCCTGAACCTTAGGGTTTGCAGGTCATTCGTTCGGTTGAATTCTAATTCCAACAGCCTTTGCCTGTCATGCCTCGGCAAAGGCCATGAAGCGGACTCGGTTGTGCTTCCCTGGTACCCGTCAAAAAAAACCTTGACACTACTTTGGGCATATGGTAGTGTATCCTACATAAAGTAGTTGGAAAGGATGTCGTCATTGTGGTCGATTCAAAGAAATATCCCACGAGCTTCAAATTACGGAATTATGAAAGAGCGGGCATCAAGGCAGTGGCCGCCACGGCGGACCGCGATCAGGGCGAGACCATTGTTCAGGCATGCAACGTTGTGGACCGGCTTGCTTTCATTGCCTCTCAGCAATTCGGGATCGACAGGTTCACGGGAGACAATCGGACAAGAATCTCTCAGGCCGTCCTGGACCTGGACCCGGGAGACATCGACAGTAAAAGCAAATTGGGCAAAGCCTTGGGGCAGATGGCCGCGGAGCAGAAAAAGGGGCGCAAATGAACCCGCAGTTGGTAACAGCTTATCCGGGTCACAGCTTGATGGTGGACAGCTTGAAATTATATATTGATGTGGCTTGGTTGAGCCACGCACTTCATGAACATGGCGAAGACGGTTGAAGAGCCAAACCCTTAATCTTGACCGCTTCTCCGGAACTTCCAAAGAGGATGAGGTCCTGAGCGGGCCTCCCCAGGTGAAGAAATGAGGAACATAAACTGCCGCCTTTACAGCAAGTGCCTTAGGGAAGCTGCCTTGCGCAAGTTCAAGGACCTGCCGTGCGAGTCTTGTCAGTTCAAGGATGACAATAGTTATGCGATAACGCAGCAGGACGTGCACGGTCTTGTAAAGCTTCTTGTGCGTGCTTGGGGTTCAGACTTTAGCCTTCATGACATTTCCCCGACCGAAGCCCGGAGGGGCCACGGAGTCGAGGATTTGTACAAAGGCAAGTAGGAAGTCCACAAGGCAAAGAAAGAAGCCATCAGTGGGAAACACTATAGGCTTCTACAGAAGGATGGGTTAAAATGTAGAAATGTGTTGGGAATGCTGTTGGGAACAACTTGCCAGGAAACAAAAAGAGGGATTCGCTCATCGCGTAATCCCTCAATTTTATTGTGGTAGTCCCAACGGCAGCTCCTTTCCCGTATGAATTCAGAGGATTGGGATACCTTGGGCCTCGATATGGCCTTGATTTTAGTGCGTTGTCCCGTGCAAAACCGCACCCCGTTTGGCTTCTGATATTATTGCCCATTCATCGAATCCCGTCAATGCTTGATGCTTCTTGTAATCCTACATTCACAGTCGTTTGACCTGAAGCAAGGCTGGAGTTATAGATATGAAACCCTTATCGTAAGGAGTTCGGCAGTAAAGGGGGGTAGAGATAATGTGGCAATATCTTTAGTTTGGCAAAACTGACGATTAATACCAGAGAGCATAACTTTGGGATAGAAGGCCCATATACAATATGTGGGCTTCATTAAGGAAGGCAGGTTTCCGGCTGAAGCACTCTAAGTCTCTTTTTGTTGCCATCAACACCGCCAACTGTTACCCAGACCTTTCGTCTTCGATAGGTCCCATCTCCATCTGTGTACCAATCACAAGGCTTCTTCTTGAAAGGGATTCTCATTCTGATCCTCGTATCACTCCATAGCTTAATTCTGGGACTGCTGGAATCGTAAGTTTTCGGACCTATGTGAAGAACACTATCCCCTTGAGTGACCCCAAAGCCAGCCCCGATAATTCGAAGTATCTCTCCGGGTTTGCAGGAGCGAGGCCTAAGTTTTTCGATGTTCGAACCGAAGGAAGCAAGAAATATCTCTGAAGCCTGGTCTTCACCGCCCACCCACGCTAAGTTATGTCCACTGATCCTGGGAGACTGATCTTCAAAGTCATTATCAGTAATTTGCTCATAGGCCTTAAGGCCCGTATTTCGAACAAATATCTCCCTATCGTTACTCACCACTCGAGAATAGACGGTCAGATTTGTATCCGTATCCGTTTGGGGACTGTCCTGCCACACAAAGCCCTCTGGTGCCTGATATGATGGGCCGACAGGGAGATCATACAGGAACAATGTGGTGTTTGAACCATTCTTCTGCGTCCACACGACATGGGCGTCATTGATACCCGGGGAACTGTCATCCGAATTGCCATCCTGCTCATTGAAGGTGAGTTGTTCGGTTTGTTGTATTCCAGTGCGATAAAGAAAGATGTCACCTGGTTCCACCGAGGTTGTAACCTCTTGTGCTGCCCATACGACTAAACCATTTGCAATCTTAGGAGGAGAATCCACATTGGTATCAGTGGTAATTTGCGTAGGCGTTTGGTTCAATATGTCATATAGGAAGATCTCTCCTCCAGAGTTGCTAAACCCTAGCCAGACCACATAATCACCATCGGTTTGAGGAGAGACGTCACCATAGTCATTGTTAGTAATTTGGATAGTCCCTCCGGTGGCTATATTGTACAGGAAGACTTCCCAGTCACCGGCTACAAACCCTTGCCAAACCAGACAGTTGCCTTTGATGTGGGGAGAGGTGTCCTCACAGGAATTGTTGGTAATCTGTTCAGCTTGGGATAGAAAACTAGAACCCAGGACGACAGTTGATAATATGAATAGCACAAATATTAATTTGGATTTCATGGATTATGGCCTCCTTTATGTCGGCTCACCAATCAATAGGGTAACTTCCCCCATAGGCACCCATATCTTCACCGTCATCACCGGCATTTAATGCAGGAGAGTCTTCGGGATCATTATCGATGATTTTTTGAAGACGATAGTCATCATTGGCCATGTCCTTGAACAAAGGATCTGCGACAATGTCATTTGGGGACCGGAGGACAATCCCACCTGATTCGAACTTTCCTCCGCATCCACCATACTGCTGATTAATGCAGCACATACTAGAAATATTTGGCCAACCGCAGG
>JAQYVR010000213.1 GCA_030145395.1 Desulfobacteria bacterium | reverse complement strand
TGAGGAGTTCTTCTGATGAGCAAGGCCGCACAAGCCCGCCCGCCTCGCCTGAGCCTTAGCGATGGCGGGCAGGGGTTTTCGTTGAGGCGTACAGATCGTACTCCGCAGACGGCCTCTTCACAAGCCGCAGGCGCAAACCCGCGGAGAACGCCGCTCATCGCAAAAAGGGCCATTTATGGATGGAAACCAGGCTAACCCCGCACGTAAGGGAGCATAGCCTTAAATTCGGCAGAGTCGCTTTTTTTCAAGACTTCATAAACGATCATCTCAGTAGAGCTGATCACAGCGCCCGCCGCTTTCATTCGATCCAGCCCAATCCGCCAGTTCCATTGAGTGCGCGACGACGTGGCATCGGACGCCACGTGAACGTTATAGCCAGCCTCCAAAGCACCCAGGGCTGTTTGCGTTACGCAGATATGGCTCTCTATACCAGACAGGATCAATGTGTTCCTGGAATGTCCAAATGCCTTGATGCGATCCACAAATCGATCGTTGTTAAAACACCCGAATTCAACCTTGTCGAGAGGAATCAATTCAGGAAACTCTGCCTTGATTTCTTCTACGATCTTTCCAAGGCCCTTTTCATACTGTGTGGTCACCACCAGAGGAATTTTTGCAACATGGGCAAGTTTGATTAAGAGGATACAATTTGCAGCTACGCGCTCGGGCTCAAAAACCTTGGGAAGAAGCTTTTCCTGGGGATCAATGACTAAGAGAACAGAAGCGTCCGAGAACAACAGATTTGAATTCATGTGAAAAACTCCTCCATGGAAGGTCGCGAAGGCTGCTTTATGTTATCTTAATGTGGACTCGCTATAACGTCAAGCACTGGCTGGCCTATTGAAGGTTTGCTTGCGCAGTAGTATAAGGATTAACTATGACTCTGAAAAAAGGACAGATTCTGGAACTGAAGATCGAGAAACTGATTCATGGGGGTAGGGGGCTTGCGCGGGTGAATGGCCTTGCCGTATTCGTGGAAAGGGCGGTGCCAGGCGATGAGGTTCGAGCCCGGGTATTTAAGAAGAAAAAGAACCATGCCGAGGCCCGGGTTCTTGAGGTAATGAGTCCGTCACCTTACAGGGTAAAACCACCGTGCCGCTACAGCGGTGTGTGCGGCGGATGTACGTGGCAATTTCTTGATTATGAAAAACAGCTCTTTTTTAAGAGAGAACACGTGATAGAATCACTGGAACACATCGGTCAACTCACGGATATCCGAGTTCATCCTGTGGTACCGTCTGAGAAGGTATTTGGCTACCGCAATAAGATGGAGTTCTCTTTTTCTGACCGGAGGTGGCTCTTGACCGAGGAACTCTCCAATAAGGACATTTCCAAGGATTTTGCCTTGGGTCTTCACGCACCGGGCACTTTTAATAAAGTCCTCGATACCGATGCCTGCCTTCTGATGCCGGACACAGGGAACAAGATCTTGGGTGACGTGCGGCAGTATGCTAGGGAAAGCGGCATACCACCTTATGGGCTGAAGTCTCACCAGGGGTTCTGGCGATTCTTGATGCTAAGGCACAGCGCTACAAACGATGAGTGGATGGTTAATATCATTACATCAGAGGAGCAAGGGCAGTGGGTTCAACCTCTGGCCGACATGCTGCATAACAAGTATGAAAGCATTACCTCGGTGGTTAACAATATCAACACACGAAAGGCCGGGATAGCTGTTGGTCAGTGGGAAAGACTTCTTGCGGGGGAATCGTTCATCTCAGACAAGATTGCTGGGTTTGAGTTTGAGATATCCGCCAATTCCTTTTTTCAGACTAATACCAGGGGGGCTGGGCATCTCTACGAAGCTGTTAAGTCTTATGCCGGGCTTACGGGCAAGGAAACTGTGGTGGATCTATATAGCGGTACTGGTACGATCCCGATATTTTTGTCTGGTGCTGCCGGGAAGATCATAGGTATTGAGATTTCCGAGGGGGCTGTGTTGGATGCCCAAAAGAACTGTCAGAAAAACTGCATCCACAACTGTCAGTTCATAAACAAAGACATTAAAAACGGTCTCAAGGACGTCACAGACAGGCCTGACGTGATGGTCATCGACCCCCCAAGAGCCGGGATGCATCCAGATGTGATAAAGATGGTCCTCGGTTTGTCTCCGGGCAGAATCGTTTATCTGTCTTGTAATCCGGCCACGTTTGCCCGAGACCTTGCTCTCCTAAAGGAAGACTATCAGGTTGAGGAGGTCCAACCGATTGATATGTTTCCTCATACTTACCACATAGAATCTGTGGCACGACTCGAAAAACGGCCGTAGTGCGATTCCACAAGCCGTCTCAAAAAAGTGGATCAGGGTTCAGGGCAAGTCGTAGATCCCGAGCTTGCCGTCGGGGGCGCGGGGCGGTCCGCCGTCGCTCAAGAAGCTATGGCGGACAAGCGAAAAAGCGCAGCATACACGGTAGTATGTAAGCATTTTGAGCCAACCAGTATAAAGCGTCTGGTCGTTCAATCGGAATACTTGCTTGAGGAGGCACTTTGTTTGAGTTCCTCCACAAGCCTGTATGGTATTCTCAGATCCCCTCTTCCGAACCCCATATGTATCTCTGGCTTTAATGCTCCGTGAAAATCTGATCCACCTGTAATAAGAAGTTCATGGCGATGTGCAAGGCTTTCATACTGGGCGGTACGAACAGGTCCGTGCGCAGGATAGTACACCTCCAAACCTTTTAGCCCGGCTTGTTTCAACCCGGCAACGATCCTGTCCAGGTCTCCCTCTGTCTTTGCATTCAATGTGAAGGGATGGGCCAGCACAGGGACACCCCCTGCCTGCAAAATGGTCTGCATGGCGTCGACCGGCGTAAGCCGGTATCTTTCGACATATGCTGGGCGACCTTTTCTCAAAAACTTGATGAACGCCTCGTCAATATTTTGGACAAATCCCTTGTTCACCAGCACCTGGGCAAAGTGCGGCCGCCCAATCTGACCTCCACCCGAAGCCCCCGAGACCTCATCATAGCTTATGTCGAAGCCGAGATCTTGAAGTCTTGTGATGATCTGCCGGTTTCTGTTCACTCGACCCTCTTGTACAACGCCTACAGCCCGTCGAAAGGCGGTATCGTCCAAACGCATCAGGTAGCCCAATATGTGCATGGCACCATAGTCAACGCTGGCACTGATCTCAATTGCAGACAGTATCTCAACACTTGAAGAATCCTGGTATTGCAGGGCTTCCACCGAGCCCTCAACGGTGTCATGATCTGCTATAGCTATGGCACGAAGGCCTGCCTTCTCGGCCGTCTCGATGATTTCTTTGGGCGAAAGAGTACCGTCAGAGGCTGTGGAGTGTATATGGAGATCAACGTAGGCGGGCTTTTGGGAGGTATTTACATGAAGAAGACTCAAGAAGACTCAAATCCCAAGGGCATTCTCCGTTGCTTCTTCCTTGGTCTTGCAGTCAATACATTGTGTGGTTACTGGTCGGGCTTTCAGGCGTTTGGTTGATATTTCAGAACCGCAAGCATCACAAATGCCGTATGTCTCATTATCGATGCGTTCGAGGGCACTGCGGATTTTCGCGATCAATTTCCGTTCCCTGTCTCGTATCCGGAGCATAAAATTACGGTCGGCTTCAAGGGCGGCTCGATCTGTGGGGTCTGGAAAGTTCACGATCTCACCGGTCATGCCGGATACTGTTTCACTGGCCTCAGCCAGGAGATTCTCCAAGCGTTCGGTTAAGAACTTTTTGAAAAAGTCAATGTCCTTTTTCTTCATCGCATGATCCAATAACTAATTGTGATTATACTAAATATAATGTGCGGCAAACTTTGTCTTTTTGCCCAAATTGAGACGATTGAGACGGCTGATCAGTAAACGTTTGTGTTTACCACACCAAGAATTCCTTGTAAAGGGAAAAAACGTTCCCGATCCATCGCCATCCTCCGATGCCTGAGTCTTGATTATTGAAGATTCCCTGCAGCCCGCGAAGCACCGCCGTCAGGCAGAACCTGCGGTAAATACGCTCGCTGCTGCAATTCAGCGTCGTGGTCCGATGCTCGGGTCTGGGAACCAGTAGAATCTGACAAGGCAAACCTCATTCGGTCACCTCTCGCGAGATGGCAGTCCCAATCTGACCGGGATCTTTACAAATATCTAATTAGTAGTTATTATGGTTCAAGCTTCCGAAATAAAAGGGAAAGTGTGTAACTCCATGCCGGAGAACAACCGCGATACCGGCAAATTCAACCGTTCACCGTAAACAGGAGTTATCCGTGGAGTACATCAAGATACGCTTTGGAAAAAATCTCGAAGAGATGCACAGCAGGCTCCAGAGGACCGTAGACGAGATGTTTCGGCAGGTCAATCCGATGCTGGCCCTGCCACAGCAGACCTGGCGCCCCCAAATGGATATCTATGAAACATCTGAAGAGATTATTATCATTGGAGAAATCTCTGGCGTGGGCCCAAGCAGGCGGCGACCTCCTCTTCGTGGAAGCCACCAAGATGAAAGGGAGACATGCTTTAACTTTGACCGGTCAGTTAGGAAATGTGATGAAGGAATCTGCGATTGCAGCCCAAGCTTTGTTCGTTCCCACGCCAAAAGTCTTGGCATATCTGAAGACTTTTACGAGAATCACGGGATTCACATCCATGTGCCGGCAGGAGCAATTCCTAAGGACGGGCCACCGGCTGGCGTCACCATGTTAGCCGCATTGGCTTCCCTCCTCACCAAAAAGACTGTGGCCAGTGATTTGGCAATGACGGGTGAGATTACATTGAGGGGCCAGGTACTACCTGTGGGTGGTGTCAAGGAGAAGGTCAAGGCCGCGCATCGGGCGGGGATCAAGACCGTCATCCTTCCCACATGGAACGAGAAGGACCTTGAAGATGTACCTAAGAAGGTTCGAACAGCTCTTAAGTTCCATTTTGTAGATACCATGGACGAGGTGCTGAAAATCGCTCTGCCTGAGCTTTAAGTTCCGACCGCATTTCCACCGTCTTAGAAACAGCAAAAACAAATCCAGACCCCTTCCTGGACTTTTGGCTTGAAAAACCCGGCTGTTATGGTAAGGAGGGGCTACAATGGCATGAGGGTATTCAGATATTGCTGAATACCCTTTTTATATAACTCTAGTTTGCGGACGCAGATGGTATTGCTCTGAAGAAATCCCTGGATAGTCCAAGATTCGGACCAGTCCTGAAAACCAGACGAATGAAAAGAATGGGGAATTGTATCCAAGATGAAAACCTTTGAACTCTCAATTGGAGAAAAGGCTTACAAGATAGACGTCGAAAAGTTTGACGGCAAACGCGCCACAGTAAAGGTAGACGGCAAGCCTTATGAAATCGACGTAAAAAAGGGCGCCAGCGCAGTTCCAGGGCCAACCTCACTATCAACACCTACCCAGTCTGTTCCGCCAACAGCGACACCAACCGGTCACGAGCCTCCCGTGGCTCCCGTGCAATCTGCCCCATCAGGCGGGGAGGTAACTGCACCCATGCCCGGTCTGATACTCGAGATCATGGTGGAAGTTGGAGATCAGGTAGCGGCTGGCACACCCGTAATGAAAATGGAAGCCATGAAGATGGAAAATCAGATTCCTTCCCCTGCAAACGGAACGGTCAAGGAAATTGCGGTCAAAGTGGGGGATAACGTTTCAACAGACGAAACCCTGATCGTTTTGGAACAAGCATAGAGAATGAGGCCGGAGAGACATCATGGCAGCTGAAGACAAGATTCAAGCCCTAATTGAAAAGACCGCTGAAGCCGAGCTTGGTGGTGGCCAGGACCGGATCGATGTTCAGCACAAAAAGGGGAAATGGACAGCGCGGGAGAGGATTCATCAGCTACTCGATCAAGACAGCTTCGAAGAGATTGATAAGTTTGTCCTGCATCAGTCCACAGATTTTGGCATGGAGAAGAAAAGGTTCTTAGGAGACGGGGTTGCCACTGGTTACGGCCGCATCAATGGCCGGCCAGTCTATGTCTTTGCCCAGGACTTTACCATACTGGGGGGATCGTTGAGCTTGGCCGTTAGCGAAAAGATTTGCAAGGTGATGGATCTTGCCCGAAAAAACGGTGCCCCTCTCATCTGTCTGAACGATTCCGGGGGAGCCAGGATACAGGAAGGGGTTTCCAGCCTGGCCGGATACGGCAACATATTCATGCGAAATGTTCTTAGCAGTGGGGTGATCCCACAAATCTCCGCCATCATGGGCCCGTGTGCTGGGGGAGCGGTCTACTCTCCAGCACTAACCGATTTCATCTTCATGGTGGAAAAGACCAGCTATATGTTTATCACGGGCCCCCAGGTCATTAAGTCTGTCACCCATGAAGAGGTCACTCCTGAAAAGCTGGGCGGAGCTCTGACGCACAATGCCACCAGCGGGGTTGCCCATTTTTCCGGAAAAGACAACCAAACGGTCTTGACCATGATAAGAGAACTTCTGAGCTTTTTGCCGCAAAACTATCGCGAAAAGCCACCCTCTGTTGAACCCACAGACGACCCGAACCGGATCGATATGGAACTCCGGGAGGTCATCCCTGAGAGCCCGAAGCAGCCCTACGACATACGGAGGATCATTGACTCGGTGGTGGACAACGGGCATTTCTTCGAGGTGCAGGCCCGACATGCCATGAATATTATTGTCGGTTTTGCCCGCTTAAATGGTCATACGGTCGGCGTGGTGGCCAACCAGCCTTCTTTCCTGGCCGGGTGTTTGGACATCAGTGCCTCTGTCAAGGGCGCACGATTTGTCCGATTCTGCGATTGCTTTAACATTCCCCTTATTACTTTTTGTGATGTCCCGGGGTTTCTACCGGGCACGGCCCAGGAATACGGAGGAATCATAAAGCACGGGGCCAAGCTCATCTATGCATACTGCGAAGCCGTGGTACCCAAGATCACGGTCATCACCCGCAAGGCGTATGGTGGAGCCTATATTGTGATGTCAAGCAAGCACCTTTGGGGAGACATCAATTATGCATATCCGACAGCAGAGATTGCGGTCATGGGACCGGAAGGGGCTGTCAACATCGTCTTCAAGAAAGAGATCAGTGCTGCTGACGACCCAGCAAAAAAGGAAGCCGAGATGATCGAGGAATACCGCAATATCTTTGCAAGTCCTTACCGGGCTGCTGAAAGAGGATACATTGATGAAATTATCTTACCCGAGCAGACGAGACCCAAGTTGATTAGAGCCTTGGAGTCCCTGAAAAACAAGAAAGACAGTATGCCTGCCAAGAAACACGACAATTTGCCTTTGTGAAGTAAGGATTTGGAAAACCCATTACTGGTTCGCGAAATCTTCTCGAAATCCGAAACGCATCCGAATTTTCAAATTTCCTAATGTTTCAAACGACAACCCTGCCAATTTGAATTTGTTTTAAGTTTCGTGCTTTGGTAATTTGATATTGTTTCGTATTTCGTGCTTTGCATTTCGGATTTTTTTTCGAACGATAGTCTCAACCGAATACTTCTACGGAGCGCATGAAAGCGCCATTTATGAGCACACACTGCTTATGTACGATGCCAAAAAGCTAAAGGAAATAGAAAAGTCCTTGGCTGCGTGGGCCAAGAAGACCCTGGAGATCCTTGATAAGCGCCCTGAGCGGGAAGAGCGTTTTGAAACCCTTTCGGGGATCCCGGTGGAACGGGTCTATACACCCCTGTCCACACCCGAGAGTGACTATATGAAGGATTTGGGACTCCCCGGGAGTTATCCATACACCCGGGGGGTGCAGCCTACCATGTATCGTGGGCGACTCTGGACCATGCGGCAGTACGCTGGTTTTGCCAGCGCAGAAGCATCCAACAAAAGGTACAAATACTTGCTTGAGCAAGGCCAAACCGGCCTGAGTGTGGCCTTCGATCTTCCCACCCAGATTGGATACGATTCGGACCACCCCATGGCCCGTGGTGAAGTGGGTAAAGTTGGAGTTGCCATCGATTCTCTCCGGGACATGGAAGCTCTCTTTGATGGGATTCCCCTCAGCAAAGTTAGTACGTCCATGACGATCAATGCCCCTGCCGCCATTCTGCTAGCAATGTACGTGCAGACAGCTGCCGGACAGGGGCTTGATTCTGAAAAATTAAAAGGGACTATCCAAAATGATATTCTAAAAGAGTACGCTGCAAGAGGGACTTATATATTCCCGCCTGCACCATCGATGCGTATCATTACGGATATCTTTGCCTTCTGTTCCGGGAACATTCCGATGTGGAACACCATAAGTATCAGCGGATACCACATCCGGGAAGCAGGCTCAACGGCAGTCCAGGAGATAGCCTTTACCCTGGCCAACGGAATAGCCTATGTTGAAGCCGCTCTCGAAGCCGGCCTTAAGATAGATGACTTTGCACCGCGCCTCTCCTTTTTTTTCAACGCACACCTCGATTTTTTTGAAGAGATTGCCAAGTTTCGGGCAGCGCGACGATTGTGGGCTATAATCATGAAGGAGCGTTTTGGGGCAAAATCTCCCAAGTCCCTCATGCTCAGGTTTCACACCCAGACTGCCGGATGTACCCTAACCGCCCAGCAGCCACAAAACAATGTCACCAGGGTTACTCTACAAGCCCTTGCGGCTGTCCTTGGCGGCACACAGTCGCTTCATACCAATTCCATGGATGAGGCCTTCTCGCTTCCTTCCGAAGAGGCAGTGCAAACAGCTCTGAGAACCCAACAGCTTATTGCCTACGAATCGGGCGTTGCAAACACAGTCGATCCGCTGGGTGGCTCGTTTTATGTGGAGCGTATGACCAAAGAGATTGAGGAGAGCGCACAGACATACATCGACGAGATTGACGAAATGGGCGGTGCCGTAACTGCTGTCGAACAGGGGTATATTCAGAAAGAAATCCAGGAAAGCGCTTATGCATATCAGAAAGCCGTGGAGGAGGGTCACCGGATTGTAGTGGGCTTGAACAAATTTCAGGATGAAGAGGTCCCGCCAAAAAACCTGCTGCGTGTAGATCTTGGCGTTACGGAATCTCAAGTTGCAAAACTGAAGCAATTAAAAGCTGAAAGGGATAACATCGCAGTCGACTCTGCCATTGGAAAGCTCAAGAAATGTGCGCAAGGAAGTGATAATCTGATGCCGCCTATCATGGAGGCAGTGAAGAGCTATGCCACACTGGGAGAGATTTGTGACGCACTAAGAGAAGTGTTTGGCGAGTACACAGCAGTGTCTACCCTTTAACTGTTATAGTAATGTGAAATGCCTGTAGCCAAGAAGAAGATTCGAGTTTTAGGTGCAAAGCCGGGCCTGGACGGCCATGACCGAGGCATAAAGGTCATATGCTGTGCATTGCGAGACGCCGGCATGGAAGTAATATATACAGGGTTGCGGCAGACCCCGGAACAGATTGTGCAGGCCGCAATCCAGGAAGGCGTGGATGTCATAGCAATGAGCGTTCTCTCGGGCGCTCATGACTATCTTTTTCCCAAGGTCATGGAGCTTCTGAAGAAGGCCGGGGCGAGCGATATTCTCGTTATCGGCGGTGGTATCATACCCGAAGAAGATGTCCCCAGCTTGAAAGATGTCGGCATTCAGGCTGTATTTGGCCCCGGTACACCGACAATGGACATCGTCCGGTTTATAGAGGAAAACGTCTCTCAGTAGAAAATATTCTGTGTCGCTATTCTGCTAAATGGTGAAAGTAGTTAGTGCCCATCCATAAATCAGTCTCTTGGTGATGGGTACTGGCATGAGTTTCCAATCCAGAAATGAGGAATTTTCCGCAAGGTCAAGGAAATCAAGGGATTGCGCGGAGGCGTACATTTGGTACGTCGCACAAGCGATCCCGCAGATTGACGCCGAGATCGCGGAAAATGGCCATTTATGGATGGAAACTAGTTAAGCTCTCAGACCTGCCACTTATCGCCTGCATCGGCCTCTTATCCTTCTTGCTGAGCTGTGCTACAACCGAAAAGAGGCCCGCACCCTCACCAGGCCATCCCAAGCCGTATAAGATTGGCCAACATTGGTACCAGCCCTTGAAACATGCCCGCGGCTTCAGGGAACGTGGAATGGCCTCTTGGTATGGCAAGAAGTTTCATGGCCGAAAGACAGCGAGTGGCGAAGTATATAATATGCATGCCTTGACAGCAGCCCACAGAACCCTCCCGCTGGGCACCTATGTCAGGACTCATAACCAGAATAACAATAAGATGGTTGACGTGCGTATAAATGACCGGGGGCCTTTTGTACGGGGCAGGGTCATCGACCTGTCTTATGAAGCGGCAAAACGGATAGATCTGGTAGGGCCGGGGACAGCGCCGGTAGAGATCATCGCCCTTGGGTCAGCAGAGGAACGTGAGGTTAATGGAAAGGTCCAACTCTCACTTGTCCCCGGGGACTATTCTGTGGGAGACTTCACTGTCCAGGTTGGAGCTTTCAAGGACAAAGAAAACGCCGTCAGGCTAAGGGACAAACTGGCACCTGCATACGAAGATGCCCATATCGTTTTACACGAAAGCCTCGAAGGCTCAACCTTCTATCGTGTCCGGGTCGGAAGGTGCAAGAAGCTCGATAAGGCAAGAGAGTATGAGAAGATGTTGGAGGCTGTTGGATACTCGGATGCTATGGTCGTGGCTCGTTAATGTCTTTCGCCGATTCGGCGTCTATTGCTGCCTGGTTGGGGGCTTGGGAGATAGATCCTGCCGAGCAATATTCTACGAATAAAACAACAATTCCACTACTCAGAGTTAATCTTCTTTCTCAATATGCCCGAGGTCTTAAAGACAACGACCCTTCTGGCGCGTAGCTGCAAGTCTTGGCGTGTTTGGGGGTTGCGGCCCCGTCGGGCCTTCTTTTCCTTAACTACGAACTTCCCAAACCCGCTGATCAGGAGGTCTTCGCCATCCTGGAGGGTCCGTTTCATGATTTCCAAAAGCTGTTCAACCACCAGCCGGGCGTCGCTCTTTCTAAAACCAAGCTTCGTGTAAACGTCGTTGATGATCTTGTCTTTGGTCAAGGCCATCTGGTACACCCCTTTCAAGCCAATGAGATTCTATTTTTTTGAAAAACAACTTGACCAGATGACGCGTTTTATGCCTTAAATCTAAAACGTTGTCAAGTATTTATTCATAAAAGGTGTGAAAATTTGAAGATTGTTTTTGTGGATAGGGACGGTGTCATAAACAAGGATCGTCGCGATTATGTTAAAAGCTGGTCTGAGTTCGAGTTCCTTCCAAAGAGCCTCGATGCCCTCAAGCTCTTAAGGCTCAATGGCTACCACATCATTCTGGTGACGAATCAATCCGTCATCAACCGAAGAATGGTCACAGAGGCAGGACTCAAAGAAATCCACGAGAAGATGACACGCACTGTGGTTGACCACGGCGGCAGCATAGACGCAGTCTATTATTGTCCTCATATCCCTGAAGATGGTTGCAGTTGCCGTAAACCAGAGCCAGGACTGATACACCGGGCACAGGCCGATTATGGGTTGGACCTTTCCAGCACCTGCATGATCGGGGACAGCTTCAAAGATATCGGGTGCGCACGAAGAGCGGGCTGCGGAAGGGTCATCCTGGTAAGAACTGGCCACGGCAAAGAGGCCGAGCATCTTTGCCAAGAGGCAGACATTGAGCCAGATCACGTGGCAGATAACCTGATGACTGCCGTAGAATGGCTCCTTAATGAAGACTCAGAGCTGAAAGCTGAAAGCTGAAAGAGAAGGGGTCGAACGTTCTGAGCTTCAAGACGAATTTGCCAGGGCATTAATCGTGGATGCCACATAGCCTGCACCAAAGCCGTTGTCTATGTTCACGACGCTCACGTTGGAAGCGCAGCTGTTGAGCATGCCCAGCAGAGCGCTGATTCCGCCAAAGCTCGCTCCATAGCCGATACTGGTGGGGACGGCGATGACCGGCTTATCAACAAGACCGGCTACCACACTCGGAAGAGCTCCTTCCATGCCGGCCACCACAATAAAGACCGAAGCCTCGGTCCAGAACTTCTCATTCTGCATAAGCCGATGAATACCAGACACCCCCACGTCGTAAAGGCTTTCCACCCGATGGCCCATGGTCTTTGCTGTAACGAGGGCCTCCTCGGCTACCGGGAGGTCTGAAGTGCCCGCAGCAATCACCATAATCAGCCCTTTTGCCGCAGGCTCTATTGGTTTCGACTCAAGGACCAGAATGCGGGCGTCTGGATGGTAGACAGCCTTGGGGTATTTTGCGATGATAGACTCGGCCTTGTCTGCAGAGACCCGGGTAATCATAACGGTATCTTGCTGATCAACCATCGCCTCCATGACACCCAAGATCTGCTCTATTGATTTTCCCTCCCCGAAAACAACTTCCGGAAAGCCTTTTCTCAATGACCTGTGGTGATCCACACACGCATAGGAGAGATCTTCAAAAGGGAGTCTTTTCAGTTGTTCAAGGGCCTGGTCCGTGGTCAAACTACCACGCGAGACCGACTCCAGAAGCTTCTTTATCGCTTTGGCATCCATGATGGTTTGAAAGCAAGTAAAACGTTAAAGGGTCAATCATTTGTAGCTATATCCACCAAATGATCTGAAGATAGAGATTTCATCCAACTTTTAACATCGCAGCTGAGCAGAGTCAATATTGAAGATATCTAGCTTGATTTACTTGCCAAATATGTTATTTGGTTGTGTCAAAGCTCCCTCTATCCCGATTTAATGGGGCCAAACGTATACATACAGGAGGAGGCTACCCCTATGAATATGACAAGTCATGCAACCTTTGAACCAGGGCGCTGCATGCTGGGAAGGTTGCCGCACGGCAAAGATCTAGTCAAGACCGTAGAAGACTTCTGTGTGCACAATTCGATTCAAACTGCCGTGTTCTCTGTCATAGGAACTGTTATGTCGGTCACGTTGGGTTCCTATGACCAGAGTCAGCAGGTATACGTCACCTGCAAGAAAGAGGAACCGCTTGAAATCGTCAATTGCACAGGCAATGTCTCACTCAAGGATGGCAACGTTACCGCGCATGCTCATGCTGTGTTAGCCGACATGAACGGTCAGACGATAGGTGGACACATATTTTCAGAGACCATAGTTTATGCGGCAGAGATATACATACGGGAACTTCGGGGCAAGCCCCCGGAAAGAGAATACGATGACATAACAGGACTGTCCTTATGGAAGCTGTGATGCGAACGGCTCAATCCTTTCACAAAACCTACTTTGGATTGCTTTTTCCGGCAAGTTTAGGTACAGCGTCAATAGATGTGACAGCGAATACCCCAAGAAAAGGAAGGAATGCTAGAAATGGACCTCAAGATCACAAAGACTGAAAAGCCTAAGCAGCTTCCGGATGAATCGAAATTGGGATTTGGGGAACTGTTCACAGATCACATGTTCAATATGGACTACGACCCGGAGCAGGGCTGGCATAACGCACGCATAGAACCATATGCCCCGATTATGATGGATCCAGCCACCATGGTTCTCCACTATGGTCAGACCATCTTTGAGGGGTTGAAGGCATACCGGACCAGCACCGAAAATATCCAACTTTTCCGGCCGGAGCGAAACATGTCAAGGTTGAATGATTCGGCAAAGCTGGTGTGCATCCCGGAAGCTGATGAAGCCTTTCTCCTGCATGCCCTAAAAAAACTCATCGCCATTGACAAAGCATGGGTCCCCGGGGCACCGGAGACCTCTCTTTACATTCGCCCCACCGTTGTCGCCATGGACCAGCATCTGGGTGTCCGCCCTTCCAACACTTACCGTCTTTTCATTATCCTGTCACCGGTGGGCGCTTATTATCCGGAGGGGTTCAATCCCGTAAAGATATGGGTGACCGACCAATATGTCCGGGCAGTCTGCGGAGGCACCGGCGAGGCCAAGACGGCGGCCAACTACGCAGCGAGTCTGTATGGGGCCGAGGTGGCCAAGAAGGCCGGATACACCCAGGTGCTCTGGCTCGACGCTATTAAGAAGCGCTACGTCGAAGAGGTGGGGACAATGAATATTCTCTTTGTTATCAACGGAGCGTTGGCCACACCAAATCTTGGGGGGAGTATACTTCCTGGCATCACACGCGACTCGGTCCTGACCCTGGCCAAAGACTGGGATATCCCAGTTCAAGAACGTCCCATCACCATCGACGAGGTGATGTCAGCCCATAAGGATGGCTCTCTTCAGGAGATCTTTGGTTCTGGCACGGCTGCGGTAATCTCCCCTGTGAGTCATCTCGCCTGGAAGGACAACGTGTTGACCGTCGGAGACGGCAAGGTTGGTCCCATGGCCCAAAAGTTCTATGACGCCATAACAGATATCCAATACGGTCGCTCCGAAGACCCTTTTGGCTGGATCGTGCCGGTTGAGGAGGAGTAACAGGATGATAATCAAACAGCTGACAGTCGGGTTTATGGAGGTGTTCTGTTATATCCTGGGATGCGAAGAGACCCATATGGGGCTGTTGATCGATCCGGCAGGAGACGAAGAACGCATTCTCGAAACTGCCGGGGACTTGGGTCTTACCATAGAATCCGTGGTAAATACTCATGGCCATCCTGACCATTCCTGCGGAAACAGCAAAATCAAGGAGCAGGCCGGAGCAAAGATATACGTGCATGCCGAAGACGATCGCGTCTTCAATTCACCTGAAGGTGGAGCCATGGCCATACAGATGGGCTTTACGCCATCTCCTCCTGCAGATGTCCTCCTAAACGACGGGGATATTATCCCGTTCGGACACAGTGAACTCACCGTGCTTCACACCCCGGGCCATAGCCCCGGAGGCATTTGCCTATCCGTGGAAAACAATCTTTTCACTGGAGATACGCTTTTCGTGGGAGCGGTCGGGAGAACCGATTTGCCGGGAGGCTCTCTTGAAACCATGCTGAAGTCCATTAAAGAAAAGATACTTTCCCTTCCCGATGATACGATTATCTGGCCAGGCCACAACTATGGGGGGAGTCCGACTTCAACCATTGCTCAAGAGAAAAAACACAATATCTACATTACCGACTTTGAACTCGCATGATGGCGAACCAAGCAACATCCCAAGAGCAGGACGCTCAGTACGACTTTGTGCCGGGAAACTTTCTGAGCAGTCTTTTTAGTATTGCAAAGACGATTTTGCTTTCGCCAAGACTTTTTTACCAGAAGATGAAAACAGACGGGGGGCTACGAAATCCGACACTCTTCCTTGTCTGCTGTGTGCTCATCCATACCCTCTTTGTCGGCCTCTCTGTTAGGGATCAAACTATAGTCGTCCGGAACATCTCATACGGCATAGCCATGCCTTTTGTCACGGCAGGTATTCTCTTTCTTTTTATCACAAAGATTTTCAAAGAATCAGGAACCTACCAAGCAGTCTTCAGGGTAACTGCCTATGCATCCGCAGTGAACCTGGTGACATGGATTCCGATGGTCGGCCTTGTCTTTGAGTTTTATCGGCTTTATCTGATTGCCTGGGGTCTCAGTTATGCGTTTCCAACAAAAGTCCATCGTGCCGTGTTGGCCATCGTCATGACAATGATCACGTATATCGTATTGGGGCAGATAGTGTTCCATTTTCTGGGCGGCCAGCCGTGAACCCATGCGCTCTAGTGTCATGTCCCAGCAATTATTTACAAAAGTCACAGCTCACACGATCTGCACGTTTGGTAATTAACGCGCAAAAAATGTTTTGGTCATTTGGATTTGTTTCGTGCTTCGGTATTCGAATTTGCGGCTGACGCCTTGAACAGAAGCGGATTTTCAATATCGTCTCCGTGGGTCCTGTGCGGCCTTGGGAATTATGTAACTTATTCATGGGACGCAACACTAGCGCGCAATTAACCATCGTGAACAACCTCACCACATTCCAAACAACAATCGACAAACAGTTCCAGCCCTTTGCCGAGAAGATGGAAAAGGACGGGCTTCCGACCGTCGTAATTAATACCTTCAGGTATTACTTCGCCCTCTTGGTGCAAGGCGAAACAGGCTTGATCACAAACGAAGATATCGATCCGATCAGGCAAGGTGAATTCGCTGACGCAGAGAAGCTCTCCAAGCTGAAGAAAGCGGGACGAGGGGCGTTGAGCGAACTGGTGGTTATTAAGCTGAATGGGGGTCTTGGGACCAGTATGGGCCTCTCACGGGCCAAGTCGCTCCTGAAAGTCAAGGACGGCCTTACTTTTCTGGATATCATTGCAAGGCAGATTCTCACCCAAAGGCGCAAGCTTGGGGGCAACTTCCCTGTTGTCTTCATGAACAGTTTCAACACAGAGGCTGATACGAGGGAGGCTCTTTCTCTTTATAAAGACCTTGGCACAGAGATCCCCTTGACTTTTATGCAGCACAAGTTCCCTAAGGTTTTTCAGGATGGGCTGACTCCCGGCATCTGGCCCGCCGACCCTCACATGGAATGGAATCCGCCCGGTCACGGTGACATTTACACGGCGTTGGTGACCTCCGGGATGCTTCAACAGCTTATTAGCACGGGCATCCACTATGCCTTCATCTCGAATTCGGACAACCTGGGGGCAGTTGTGGATGAAGCCATCCTTGGCTATTTTGTTGAAAACAGCCTTCCCTTCATGATTGAGGTGGCAGATCGAACCGAAGCAGACAACAAAGGGGGGCACCTGGCCCGCCTTAAGGATGGTCGACTAACACTGCGGGAAATCGCTCAGTGCCCCGAAAACGAGAGGAAAGAATTCCAGGACACCAATCTTCATGTATATTTTAACACCAACACGATCTGGATAAACCTTTTGGCCTTGAAAGATCTGCTTGAGAGCTATGACAATGTGATCCACCTGCCCATGATCCGAAACCCCAAGACGCTTGACCCCAAAGACGAATCCACACCTAGTGTATATCAGGTAGAGACCGCCATGGGATCAGCCGTTTCCCTGTTTGACGGGGCAACGGCTATTCGGGTGCCAAGAACGCGGTTTGCCCCTGTAAAGAAATGTCAGGACCTCCTTGCCGTTTGGTCCGACTGCTATGTGCTCACAGACGATTACTTTGTGATCCGGAATCCCAGGAGAAAAATAGGGCCGCTCGCGGTGAGACTAGACAGCCGGTACTATAAGAAGATCGACCAGCTTAAGGCCCGTTTTCCCCATGGTGCTCCGTCTCTTGTCGACTGTGAATCCCTCGATGTTGAAGGAGATATCCTGTTTGGAAAAAATGTGGCCATCAAAGGCAAGGTAGTAATTGCCAATCACTCTGACCAACAAGTTGCCATTGCTGACGGGAGTGTGATTGAAAAGGATTTGCCTTTTGGGTAGCATGAAGCGTGATTCCGACCATAAGGAGACACCGGCATGAGCCTGCCATATAGGTTTGACCGACTGGAACTGGCTGGATCCCTGGGAGATCTGGGAACCCTACTCCCCTTGGCCATAGGGATGATCATGATCAACGGTCTAAACCCTTCTGGCTTGTTCCTCGCTATAGGCCTATTTTTCATCTTTTCGGGACTGTACTACGGTATCACGGTTCCGGTCCAGCCCATGAAGGTCATCGGAGCATATGCCATTGCAACTGCAATGAGCGCCTCTCAGATTGCAGCGTCAGGGGCCTTGATCGGATTGTTTCTTCTTGTAATAGGCGGAACGGGTGCTATCACGCTCATCGGTAAATACACACCCAAGCCGGTTGTTCGAGGGGTCCAGATCTCAACTGGAACCCTGTTGATGGCACAGGGGGTCAAGTTCATGGCAGGCTCCTCCAAGTTTCAGGCTTTGCGACAGGCCGCCGAGCCGTACCTGAGCATACAGAACTTGGGGCCAATCCCGATCGGAATCATTATTGGCGTCATCGGTGCAGTGTTGACCCTGTTGTTGCTGGATAACAAAAAGTTCCCGGCCGCGATCCTTGTTATCTTAGGCGGTCTTGGCGTAGGCTGGGCTTTTGGCACACACGAAGGGTTTGACAAACTTCGGATAGGCATTTACATCCCTCGGATCTTGCCGTTTGGAATGCCGACCGGCGCTGATTTCTCCTTTGCTCTACTTGTTCTGGTGCTTCCTCAAATCCCCATGACAATAGGAAACGCGGTGATCGCCAATGCAGATCTATCAAGGGAGTATTTTGGCGAGGATTCAAAAAGGATGACTTACCGGGCCTCATGTATCAGCATGGGTCTGGCCAACATGCTTAGCTTTCTCGTGGGCGGCATGCCACTGTGCCATGGAGCGGGAGGATTGGCCGCTCATTACCGGTTCGGGGCGCGAACTGCAGGATCCAACCTGATGATCGGAGCGATATTTGTAGCATTGGCAGTTTTTTTGGGGGTTCATGCCCTTGCTGTCGTTTATCTCGTTCCGATGTCCGTGCTGGGAGTGCTGCTGATTTTCGCTGGAAGCCAGCTCGCGCTGACCATCATCGACATGAAGGAAAGAAAGGATCTCTTTGTTGCTCTAGTCATGTTAGGGATTACTCTTGCCTCAAATCTCGCTATCGGCTTCGTTGTGGGTCTTGCTGTAGCTTATGCCCTGAAATCTGAAAAGCTGGCAATATAGGGGCAAATTGCTTCTCTGGACTTTTTGCGAAGCCGTCAAATAAGAAGTGCTCAGAAAACTTCTCCGCAGCACCTTCGTGTGAGTGTCCGCTTATTAGTCAAGGGTTACCGTACCGATAAAGCATGGACCGCCGCCACTGCCGTCCGTATCGTCATTGGCAAGTCCAGTAGCAACCTCTCCAAATTCCTGGATAGTAAAACTCCATGTTTCGCTGTAGCCGACGCTTCCATCGGAACGGATCCCTTCCACCATCCAGTGAACAGAACCGTTTTTTTGTCCTATCGCTCTGATTGCTTCCCAATCTTCCCCTGTTGGCGTAAGAGATGTCTGGAACAGAAAGCTATCGTTGCCAGGAGGCAAGGCCAAGGACGAAAACTCGATCTTGTATTTTTCATAACCTATACCTTCCCAGGCAAAGGTCGCAGGCGGATTATTAGAGAGAGCTGCATTATCCGCAGGACTGCTAAGGCCAAGATATTCATACTCTCCAAGAAATATCTCACCTGCCGCCATCCACGCCATGTTGTTTCCGCTGATGCTGGGATAACTATCCTCAAGGTCATTATCCGTGACCTGATGATACTTTCTTGAGTCACTGTTACGGAGAAATATCTCCCTGTCATCTCCATCATGTCGGGTTAAGACTGTAAGGTTCCCATCCGTCTGCGGACTATCTCCCCACACGAAGTCCTCGGGCGCCTCACTGGTGACTCCTGTTGCTATATCGTGAATAAACAAAATGGAATTGTCTTCCCCGTCAGCCTGAACCCAAAAGACAGTATTACTGTCAATTTTAGGATCACTGTCATCCAGAGTATCATCTGTCAGTTGTTCGGTGACTCCTGTTGAGATGTGATAAAGCATGATCTCTCCAGGTTCAACTGAATCACTAACTTCCTGTGACGCCCATACCACTCGGCCATCTGCTATCTGAGGAGGAGAGTCCAAATGGTCATCGTCCGTGATCTGGGTAATCCCCCCACTCTCTATATCATACAGGAAAATCTCACCGCCGGCCCTGCTATCCCCCAACCAGGCTACATGGTTCCCATCAGTCTGAGGCGAGATGTCGTCATAGTCATTGTCCGTAATCCGGATCGGGGCTTCTGGGGTATATATATTGCAGGCAAAGACCTCCCAATCACCGTTCACCTTGCCCTGCCACACTACGTAGTTACCTTTTATCTGGGGAAGACTGTCCTCATATAAATTATCAGTAACCTGGATTACCGTGGAGCCCGCATGGACGAATCCACCAAATACCAGGATTCCCGTTAATATGAATAATGAAGTAAATAGTCTCAGCTTCATACCTCCCCCTTTACCAATCAACAAATGGATCGGATCCGCCGTAGGCACCCATGTCCAGATTATCATCGCCAGCATTTTCAGCCGGGGAACCAGCTTTTAGATGATAGTCCTCGCTCCCCTCCACAATACTTTCGAACAAGGGGTCTGCGATATTATTGTTTGGCCCATCCGGCAATATTTTCGGCGGACCGGGCAGATTCCATTTGCCCCCACAACCACCGAAGTTCTTATTCGCACATCTCATATTAATGCTGTCAGGCCAACCACAACCAGTCTCGCCGGTTCCATTATTGGAATACACGAGATTATAGTCCCGTTCTTCAGAATCCACCGTATTTGTAAAACACGCCCTGATACCTGCACTCACATTATAGGCGGAGATGTTGTTTCTTATGAGAAGGGGCGCCGGAGGAACGCCAGCCGCGGGATCATTAACCTCTCCTGCAAGATCGTCGTATGCAATGCCACCGCCACTAGCATTGCCGTTCCCTACCACCGTATTGTTAATGATCTCGGTAATATAATCCCCGAATCTGATACCCCCCTTGTAGTTATTGTAGACAAGATTATTATAGATCGTGCCAGGCATATGCCTCACATCAATACCAGCTCCATAGCCACCTGCTCCATTGTCGTAGATTTTGTTCTTTTCGATGGCAAGAAAACCCAGGCCGATATGGCCCGCTATGAATCCACCGCCGTCTTTCACATAGGTTCCAGTATGAATCCCTCCACGAAGATTGTCATGGATATCGTTTCTATTGATGTCTAAGACACAACTCCTTTGCATTCTAATTGCTGCTGTGGTGTTTGAATAGATGTCATTGTCCATAATGGTCACTGGCCCTGAAATGCCATCCCTTACAGCTATTCCAGCCTCGGTGTTACTGAAGATATTGTTGCCTATGATGGTGACTGGCTGGGAACTCTTGGTCAGGGTAAAAGGATCCATTACCGGGTTTATGGTGCCGTTGTTGGAAACGTAAAACGCGATTCCTGTGTTGTTCGCATAGATGTCATTATTGTCCCCAATCGTCACGTTTGAAGCACCTCCGATATTTATGCCAGCCGCACTAGCCTGATGATGAATGCTGTTATTCTTGATATGTGGACTTACGGTGCTGGTATCCAAGAGAAATATTCCCGCCCTTCCGTTATTGGAGATATCATTGTTCTGAATGCTCACTTTGTCGATGTCCACCGTGACTATTCCTACAAATCCGCTGTGGGAGATCGTGTTACCGTCGCCGACACCGCTTCCACCTATCGTCACCTGAATATTGCTGGCACCCGTATCACCCCACAGCCTTATACCAGTATTGACCATGCCCAGGCTGGCACCCCCTATGGTGTTACCTTTAATCGTTACAGAAGAATTAGATGCCAATCTGTCCCTAAGCGTTGAGAACCCGCTATTGCCTATCCCTACTGT
>JAQYVR010000088.1 GCA_030145395.1 Desulfobacteria bacterium | reverse complement strand
AATACGCGCTCGCCCCGGCTACTATCATCTTCGGGCGACATTTTTCGGCAATAGTCCGGAGTTCATCATAATCGATGGTCCCAGTTTTTTCGCTAACACCATAGGAGACAGGATTGAAGAACCGTCCTGAGAAACTTACGGGACTTCCGTGGGAAAGGTGACCTCCATGCGCAAGGTCCATGCCCAGAATAGTGTCTCCCGGCTTCAAAAAGGCAAAGTACGCCGCCATGTTGGCCTGGGTACCGGAATGGGGCTGTACATTGGCATAAGAAGAGCCAAAAAGCTTATTCGCTCGCTCTATGGCGAGTGTCTCCACCGTGTCAACATGTCGACATCCTCCGTAGTAGCGACGGCCCGGATAGCCTTCAGCGTACTTGTTCGTCAGGAGGCTGGCCTGGGCGGCCATAACTGCGCTGGTTGTGATGTTTTCGGAGGCGATTAGGTCCAGCTGATTGATTTGACGCTCAATCTCCAGCTCTGTAGCCTGAGCGATTTCAGGGTCGACCTTTCTTATGATGTCAAGATATGGTTGAAACTTGTCCTGTTCAGCCAATGTTCATCTCCTCCAATCGGCCTTGGCATGGATAGATCAATCTGAACCACGGTAGACTTCCTGATGCTATTTCAATGAAAGAATCTCTTTTGCCACAGACTCACGCAGACAAACACAGACAATGCCTAATCGTATCATCTATCGCAAAGGCAACGTCTTCCATATCTGTGTGTTATTGCTTATCTTGGCGCCTTAGTCCGATCACATTTTGTGTTCGGCGTGGGTTCGGCCGAACAAAACGTCCCGACCTGTCTGCGTGGGTCTGCGGCTAATTCATTCTTTTGATACCTTCTACATAATCGGAAGGTATTTTTCTATTTCAAACTGGCTCACATGAGTGCGATAGCAATTCCATTCGATCTTTTTGTTTTCTACAAATTTGTCGAAAATGTGACCGCCAAGGGTCTCGCGCACCAGCGTACTCTTTTCCACCTCCCCGATTGCTTCAAAAAGGTTGCCTGGCAGCGAGTCAATGCCTGCCTCCGCTCGCGCCGCTTCATCCATATCATAGATGTCCTCCTCCACCGGGTCGGGAAGCGGGTAGTTTTCCTCAATCCCTTTTAGCCCGGCAGCCAGCATCACAGCAAAGGCGAGATAAGGATTGCAGGTCGGATCAGGAGACCGGAATTCGATGCGTGTGGCCTGCTCCTTGCCCGGCTTGTACATGGGCACCCGCACCATGGCTGAGCGGTTACGTCGAGCCCATGAGACGTACACAGGAGCTTCGTAACCCGGAACAAGGCGCTTATAAGAGTTCACCCACTGGTTGGTAATCGCAGCCATCTCTCGCGCATGCTTCATGATCCCAGCAATATAGCACTTACCAACAGCAGAGAGATTGTACTTATCGTTGGCATCGAAAAACGCATTGCTCTCTCCCTGGAAAAGGGACTGGTGCGTGTGCATGCCGCTTCCGTTTTCACCGAATAGAGGCTTTGGCATGAAGGTGGCATAGAATCCGTTCTTCCTGGCGATCTCTTTAACCACGATCCTGAGGGTCATGGTCTTGTCAGCCATCTTCAAACCTTCGTCATAACGCATGTCAATCTCATGCTGACTTGGGGCAACCTCATGGTGGCTGTATTCTATCTGGATCCCCATATCCTGGAGCGCGAAGATCGTCTCTCTCCTCAGATCGCTCCCCATGTCCAAGGGTCGCGCATCAAAATACCCACCCTTATCGATGACTCTGGGTTCCTCATTATTGGCGAAGTAGAAATATTCAAGCTCCGGCCCCACGTTGAACGTATATCCCTGATCTGCCGCTTTCTTCAACATCCGCTTTAGCACATAGCGCGGATCTGCCTCATAAGGGCTGCCATCAGGCTGGAGGATATCACAAAACACCCTGGCCACCGGTCTATCTCCCGGCCTCCACGGCAAAAACTGAAAAGTGGTGGGATCCGGTTTTGCGATCATGTCGCTCTCCTCGATCCTGGCAAACCCCTCGATCGAAGACCCATCAAAACCCATCCCCTCAGTTAACCCCTCACCCAGTTCAGAGGGGGTTACCGCGAAGCTCTTCAATATCCCTAGCACATCTGTAAACCAGAACTGGACGAAGCTGACCTCCGTATCTTTGACAATGTCCCTGACATCCTCTTCGGTTTTGCAAATCATCTCTGCTTACTCCTCCTTTTGGCTTATTCGTGCCTTGGCAAACAAGGTTTGAATCTCTCTCAAGCAAGTAACAGGCCAACAAGTCACCCTCTAATATTATCAAATAGTTACTACAATATGGTATAATAATGAGCAACATTTTTGTGGTTCTATGTCCAGGAAAACTACATTTTTGTTTGCCGTTTTCTCCCTACTATCCACTGAGTCGACACATTGAAGTTTCCTGCAGCCCGCGAAGCACTGCCGTCAGGCAGAACCTGCAGGAAACTTCGACTGTAAGGAATTATACAATTTTTGGATTGTTTCCATCCCCTTGCTCCGCACGGGCATGCAAACTTAAACAATGGCACTTCGTGCCTCTTTGTTTTGCGGCTTGCAGTTGCTCAACAAAGCCATCTGCTGCGCAGGTGGTTATTTAGGCGCTCAGCTAACCTTTACCCGCCTCTGGCGGACCGCAGTCCCGATAAATCGGGACGGGGAATGCGCTCGCTGTTGCACTTCAAGGCCCACTTGCATAATCCTCCAGATTTCGATATGGGTTTCTTATCTTGATTTTGCTGATATTATAGGTAATGGGAAAAACGTTCTAGTTTTTGGCTTAAGAAACCTAACCGAAATGGCAGTGAGGATGATAAGCCTTCTCTGGCAATTGGTGGAGCTTCCAGGACTGAATTATGGAACCGAATAAGAGAACGACGCCGATTCGCATCCTGCTCGTTGAGGACGATGAACACGACAGGCTATCCTTCCGCAGGGCTTTGGGAAGAAGCGACATAGAGTGTGAGATTACGGAGTGTGTGAGGGCCGAAGAAGCTCTGGAAAGGCTTCGTGGCTCAACTTCATCCTTTGACATTGGGGTTGTTGACTATGCCCTGCCAGGCATGTCCGGTTTCGAGTTGTGCCAGGAACTTATATCCGAAAAGACCCCGTTGCCGTTGATAATTCTTACCGGAAGAGGGTCGGAACAACTTGCCGTGAAAGCCCTCAAGGCCGGCGTCGATGACTATATCATTAAAGACCCCAGCCAGAGCTATTTGGAACTTTTGCCGGTTGTACTTTCCGAGACGGTGCGAAGACACGGTGACCGTGTGGGTCGCAGGCGGGCGGAGGACGAACTGGCGGAAAGCAAGGAGAAATATCATACTGTCCTGGAAGGATGTCCTGACCCTGTCGTTGTCTACGATATGGAGGGAAGGGGTGTCTACGTAAACCCGGGGTTCACAAGTGTTTTCGGATGGTCCCCGGAGGAGGTTTTGGGCAAGAAACTTGACTATGTGCCTGACAAGAACTGGCCTGAGACCCAGCTGATTATTGATAGTGTTCAGATGGGAAGAAGTTTCTCCGGCGTTGAAAGCCGTCGATATACCAAGGAGGGAAACATTCTTGACGTCAGCATAAGTGCAGCCATCCATCTGGATCGCGACGGAACCCCTGTAGGCAGTGTTCATATTCTAAGAGATGTTACTGCCCAGAAGCTGGCCGAAGAGCAACTGCAGAAGGCTCACGATGAGCTGGAATCCCGCGTTGAAGAGCGCACAGTCAAGCTCGCCAGAACCGCTGAACAGTTGAAGTCGGAACTTGCCGAGCGCAAGCGGGTGGCGGAATCCCTCCGTCTGAGTGAGGCGCGCTTCCGATCAGTGGCCCAGACTGCCGGGGACGCTATCATCACTATTGACAGCCTCGGGAAAATCGTTTTCTGGAATCCCGCAGCTGAGAGAATTTTTGGCTACTCAGCCGATGAAGCCGTTGGCAGGATTCTAACATTCATTATGCCTGAACGATTTAGAGATTCCCATACAAAGGGTTTGGAACAAGCCTTTTCGACTGGACACCCCGGCATTATTGGGAAGACGGTTGAAAGAGTCGGTCAAAGAAAGAACGGTGCAGAATTCCCCGTGGAGCTTTCACTGGCAAGCTGGAAGACACAAGAGGGTGTCTTCTTCACCGGCATTGTTCGAGACGTTACGCGCCGCAAGCGTGCTGACGAGGAAATCAGACATCTTTCGCGGCAATTGATTAGCGTGATTGAAGAAGAAAGAAAGAAGCTGGCTCGGGATCTGCACGACGAATTTGGACGGGCCTTGACCACGCTACATTTTGACATAGAGGCTCTTCGTAATGCCCTGCCGGGAGAACTGGGGGCGCTTAAGACAAGGTGTGACGAATCCATCACCCTCATTGAGGAACTGGGAGAAGACATCAGAAACATCTCGTCTGAACTGCGCCCCGGCATGCTTGACCACTTAGGGCTTGTTCCCACCATGGAATGGTATATCGCAGACTTTGCCAAGCGAGTGGGGGGGCTCCACATCGATTTTCGGACGGTGGGAATTAAGGAACGACCCGACCCTGAGATCGAAATTGTTCTTTATCGAATTCTTCAGGAAGCCCTGAACAACATTGCAAAACATTCAGCGGCCAAACATGTCAATATACTACTGACATATAGCCATCCGAAGCTCATTTGTACGATTAGGGATGATGGTGTTGGCTTTGAACAGACAGAAGGTATGGTGCCGTTCGGAAGCGGGAAGCAGGGCATCGGTCTGTTGGGCATGCGAGAGAGAGTCGGTTCTGTAGGGGGCACCATGGACATTCGCTCCAAGAATGCAGAAGGAACAATGCTCAGGGTCGAGCTGCCCTTTTCTTTGAGAAAAGGGGGAGAATGAAATGAAGATTCTGTTGGCGGACGACCACGCTGTCGTGCGAGAAGGCCTAAAGCAGCTCTTGGCTGGCCAGCAAGACATGGAAGTGGTAGGCGAGGCAGAGGATGGCCAGGAGGCGCTTGAAAAAGCCAGGTCACTCCGTCCTGACGTTGTGCTTCTAGATATAGCTATGCCCCGCCTGAGCGGGCTGGATGCCGTTCGACTAATAAAGGAGGCTGTGCCTGACACCCAAATCGTGGTCCTGTCCATGTATGAGAAAGAGGCTTTCGTGCATCAGGTCTTTGCCTCAGGGGCGCTGGCCTACGTGCTCAAGGCTGCGTCCAGTTCTGATGTGATCGAAGCTGTGAGGGCCGCGCATCGAGGAGAATACTTCCTGAGTTCCAAAATAAGAGCCGAGGTTATTGGGACTTACTTGGAAAGTCGGAAGGAGAAGCCCTCCGTCCGCGGCTACGACCTTCTCTCCGACCGGGAACAGCAGGTCTTCCGCTTGATGGTTGAAGGGAACTCGACCACGCAAATCGCCGACATTCTTTGTGTGAGCCCTAAAACCGTGGAGAAGCACCGTGCCAATGTCATGAGGAAACTGGGAGTCCGTGACTTAGTGGCCATGGTAAAATACGCTGTCAAGATAGGGATCATCGACCCGGAACTCTGGAAAGAATAGACACGGTGACTCGTCTTATACCCCCATTCTGAAGAGCCCCGTCCTAAAGCAGGGCTTTCCTACCCCAAAATGGGGGATTCCCCCATTGATCTGCACAGGCCTTCTTCATACACTGTATGCCTCATAATGAGTAAAAGGGCTAAGCTGAAACGGCCCCTGAACGACGGCTGGACTGTCGAATGCATTATGTGTTCAGGCCGTGTAGCGTTCTGGCCCTGATCACCAATTGCGAAGAAGGAGTTGACCATGGGAGCAAGGTCCATGACCGAAGAAGTTGCCGACCGAAGGAAGGATAAAAGATTTCGGTTGCCAGAAGGTTCAATTGTTGCATTCAAGCCTGGTTATATAAAACTAGGTCGGATTACAGATATAGGGACAGGTGGACTTGGGTTCACTTATATACATGGCCAAGAACTGCCCAAAGTATCGTCTGAAGTAGACATATTCGTAGCCATTCGGGATTTCTATTTGTACAATGTGCCTTTTGAGACTATTTGGGATTTCGAAACTGAAGCCACGCGTTTCAGTTCTTTAAAGACGAAACGAAGCGGCCTGCAATTTAGGCAGTTGACGCAGGCCCAGATCTCTGGGCTCGAGTATTTCATTGAGAACCACACCGCAGGCGAAATACAAGGTTAGAAGCCAAATCATAACAAAACTGTCACAAAGCAAGGCAGAGTCAGCAATGGCTCTGCCTTTTCTACGTCCACATTTTGCGTTTGCCCTGTGAGCGTCTGCGCTTGTAGCAATGCCATACAAAGTCCAATCCTGGTTAGCCCCAAAATCTTGCAATATGAATCTGCAATCTTGACTTTTCGGATATTGAAGATACTCGGAAGTCAGTTTCAATAATCTCGGCTCCAAATATCCAAGATTACTGTAAGGCAGCACCACCATACCCTGAGCTCCATCCCATCCCCCAGCTCGCCCGAACAAACTGCTTTCGCCAAGACCATGAATTCGAAAGAAACACTTGGGGCAGCCCCCTCTCAGACATTTTTGTTTGTTTGTTGTCTAGTTGCCGCGATATTGTTGCTTTTGTGGCGCTTACTTGCAAAGCCCCGTCGACCGAGATGCCCCTGTTGCCACCTTTATGTTGCATATTATTTCCTATGAGTCTCGATGCTTAGCTCATCATCTTGTTTTTGGGCGGCGGCTCGCGACAGCACTTGGCAAGATATTTGTCACCAATCTGGAAGAGTGTATCCGCACCCGCGAGCGCGGTGAACAGGGAATCTGAACAAGCTTTGCTACATGTTAAAGAGGGCAGTCATCTATTTGTGCACTGCGGTTAGTGGGGAAATATGACCGAGGCTCGAATGAGCTACTCAGTTACAAATGGACGCCCAGGGTTTCATACACTAAAAGAAACTCGAACCGTCCCAACAGTGCGTGCACAATTTTTCTTTTGGAAGCCCGATGGCGGTCACGAGATCTTCGAGTTTCTGGTAGGCCAGTGTCGTCAATCCGAGCCTTTCTCTGATTCGTTCGATCATTTCAAGGTTCTTGGGAGAATTCGATAGTGCGTATTCTTCCAGAAAATCAGTTTCATTGCCTTCTATTTCATCAATGGCTTGTCGGCCGGCCAGGTCAAGCGTGGACCGTGAAGTTGAAAAATTCAAAAACTCACAGGGATATATCAAAGTCGGACAAGCTGGCCGCATGTGAACCTCTCGCGCACCATAATCAAACAGCTTTTCTATGTTGTCCTTCAACTGTGTTCCGCGAACAATCGAGTCTTCACAGAAAAGCAATCTCTTACCATCAATCAAGTCCTTTACCGGTATGAGCTTCATCCTGGCAACCAGGTCACGTTGATTCTGGTTTTGCGGCATAAAACTCCTCGGCCATGTGGGTGTGTATTTCACAAACGGTCGAATATACGGGAGGTGTTTGGCATTCGCATATCCTATGGCATGCCCAATCCCTGAGTCCGGGATTCCTGCCACAAAATCTATTTCGGTGTCGTCGTTTTTGGCCAGTGCAGCCCCACAGCGATTGCGCGAGGCTTCTACATTAATCCCTTCATAGCTTGAAGCCGGATAGCCGTAATAGACCCACAGGAAGGTGCAAATCTGCATAACGTCTCCGGGCTTTTTGCATTGCTCGTATCCGTCCGGCGTAATGTAGACGACTTCACCAGGCCCCAAGTATTTGTCAATTTCAAAATTGAGATTCGGCAATGCACATGACTCAGAAGAGGCGGCAAATGCCCCTTCCTTCTTTCCTATGACAATTGGTGTTCTGCCCAGCCTATCCCGGGCAGCATAGATGCCCTCCTCTGTCAACAACAGCAGCGAACAAGACCCTTTGATAGCCTCCTGGGTCTTAACAATACCCTCAACAAAAGAGTCCTCTTCGCAGATTAGCATGGCTACCAATTCAGTGGGATGCAGATCACCACCGCTCATTTCAGAGAAATGCACCTTTTTCCTCAAGGCTTGTTGCCCAAGCTCTTTCAGATTGGTAATTTTGCCAACCGTAACGATCGCGAAGGTGCCCAAATGGGATCCGATAATCAAAGGTTGGGAATCCGTATCGCTGATTACTCCGATGCCAAAGTTCCCCTGGAACTTGTCCAAATCAGGTTCAAACTTGGATCGAAAATAATCGTTTTCGATATTGTGAATGGCTCGCGAATATCCTTTCGAGTTTTTCGCACAAAGCCCGCCAAGCTTGGTTCCCAGATGTGAATGATAATCTATGCCGTAGAACAAATCCAGCACGCAGTCGCTCTTTGAAACCTGACCAAATAGTCCTCCCATAATTCACTGACCTTTCTGTAAGTTTGTGACTTTGATTCTTTGCCGTCTGAACTGCGAAGGTGCGTAGTAACATCTTTTGAATAGGAATTCTACGACTTTTCCGTCCCAGGTGGTGTCCTAATTTGAAAGGAGCCTTCCACTTCCTGCATTGAAGGTCTCCGCAGTCCCGACAAATCGGGACGGGGAATGCGCTCGCTGTAGCAGTTCAAGGCCCACTTGCATAATAATCCGGGTTTCGATATGGGTTTGTTATCTTGATTTTGCTGATATTATAGATAATTGCAACCTTGAAGTGCGGTTAGTTTCAAGATACTGGGAAGGAATGCTGGAAAAGAGTTGGCCCGAAATATCTAAAGGTTTGGGCAAAGAGCTTGAGGTATTTTCGGCGTCCGATGTGCCGGATAGTGTAAAGATATCTTGAGTCGAGATAAACCTTGAAAAGCCCCTTTTTCGTTCCCAATCCGGTTTCGATAAGAGTTGGTTACCTTTGCATTAAGATTGTGCGGTACGCGGAGAGGAATGTCGCTGCGCTTAATTCCCGCAGGTATTTTTCTTTAAAGGCTTCGCCTTCTCATGGGAAGCCTTATGTTAAAGATGCTGCCCACGCCTTCTTCGCTCTCCACTGAAATCATTCCTTTGTGACTCTGAATTGCTTTCAGGGCAAATGTGAGGCCGAGCCCCGGGCCATATATCTTTGAGGTAAAAAATGGGTCAAAAAGGCTCTTTATGTTATCTTTAGAAACGCCTTTGCCACTATCGGATATCTCTATTTCAAGATACCCTTCGTCCGCCTCCGTCCTAATCTTGAGCACCCTTTTTTCACCTCGCATGGCTTCTGCAGAGTTCTCAATAAGATTGGAGATGGATAGTTTCAGATTTTCTCTGTCAACATGGATCAAAGGTGGATTGGACATCAAGTTGGTTTCAACCACTATGTCATTTTTCCGGATCTCTTCGTCGAGCATCTTCAGTGTGTCGATAATGATCTCGTTTATGTTGGAAGCTTCCATATAAGATACAGTTGCTCTGTTTGATTCCGCGAGCCCTTTGACCATCTTTTCGAGTACTGCGACGTTTTCAAGGATTATTTCCATATATTTCTTGTTCTGGCTGCCTTCTGGAAGACTTTGGTAAACCCGCCTGGCAAAACCGCCTGCAGAGACAAGCGGATTGAGGATCTCATGCGAGACCTCATCCATCATACGTTCGAGTGCCGACAGTTTTTCTTCCTGTACAAGTTGTTCCTTGGCTGCCTTTTTAGCAAGACGTGATCTGACCACGGCCAAGAGTTCTTTGGCATGAAACGGCTTGGCCATATAATCATCAGCACCCATGTCGAGTCCCTTTATCTTGTCGGACACCTCACTCTTTCCTGTAAGCATGACGATTGGAATGTGCTTCGTGTCGTCGTCCTCCTTGAGTCTCTTGCATACTTCCCAACCATCTAGTTTGGGCATCATCATATCAAGGATAATCAAGTCAGGTCCATACGCCTTCACCTTCTCAAGGCCCTCTTCACCATCATATGCCTCTAGGGTGTCATATGCTTTGGAACGGAATAACTGTCTAAGAAGCTTTACTGTTACAATTGCATCCTCAACGATCAATATCTTGCTTTTTTTTTCCACATGACCCTCCCCTCAACAGCCTGGTAATTTTCTTTTCTGTCGTCGAGCGTGCCTTTTGTGTCCAGACACCTGTCTTGCCCCGGCACAGAGTGTCGGACAAATTACTTCATTGTCGCCGCGGCCGGTAGTCCGCTTGTTGTGGATTGAAGGCGGCGGCGACAATCACTTCTTTGACACTTGTGCCATCCTGGCTCAACTTAACCGTTAATGAACACGTTCGGGCCTCTTCCACTATAAGTTCGCAGTTTCGAGATAAAAATTTGAAAGTGTAGATCTGCTATTAATCGTAAATCAAGCCAAATGCAAGATACCGCCATATTATCTCTACTCCCTCCACTGCTGAACTCCTTGCTATAAGAGTTTCATATCTTTAACTCCGGCCTTGCTTCAGGCCAAACGACCGTGAACTGAAGATTACAAGAAAAGGTCTTGAAATGGCCCGGATTCACGATTGGCCGATTCATCCGCCTTCGCAGAAGGCCACGGGTTTACCCGTGGGGCTCCATCGCAAGTCGCGCCAGATTTATGATCTTGCCATATAAGGTCTCAAAATAAGAGGCCGAAAAACTTACCATTTGCAACTGATACCCCTAAATGTGGCCTCAGAATCAGTGGCCCACCGAGGCCTCGGTTAGTTTGTCCAGCCAAGATTCTTGGCTAAACAACCTTATGTTTTCCAAATTCTCCCCCGACAGTTTGACGAATTCTATTATATCGGTTAAAAATCTTTGACAGAATAGCCCGGTGGTTGAGTCTCTCCTATGGCAATCCTTAGGCGAATCCAGGGCACTCCGGATACTCTGCTATGTGGCATCTACTGTCCGTGGGCGAGCCGGACAGGTTGGAGACTCGTCAAGGTTGTCTCAGGTTTGACCGTTAAATCGATAGAAGCGCGCCGTGAAAGAACCCATGTCAGAAACATCATTTGAAATGCGTATCCTTGACGGCCACGGGGATGCCTCTTTGTTGTGCCGACCCGATGGAGAAAGGAGCTGTGGAGGATGCTGCACTAATTTCAGTCAGCCGAGGCACCTTTTGGAAAGGGTCTTCTCTGTTAGAAATGAGGCCTATGACGCGTGGGTGCAATCAGAAGATGACATGCTATTATATAGAAAGAAGATGGATTTAATAGAGAGGGGCACCAGGCAATGCAGGTTTCTGGCCTTCCTGGATGATAGGAATTGCACTACTGGATGTCTGCTTCATCCTTGCAGGCCGGAGAATAGCGGCAGGGATTTCAGGGACTACGGCTTCTACGAAGACTGTGGCTTCTGCCATTCCAACTTCTGCGCATCTTCTAAGAATCTTTTAAAGAAGGATACGGTTGACAAACAGTTTTTCCTTCTCATTCAAGAGGACATGGATTGGTATGAATATTCCCGACTATTCTCTTTCTATGTGGACCTGAATGGTACCAAGGGATTGTTTGATATTTACGTTAGGCATACAAGGCCCCTGTACGAGGCCATTTTGCAGAGGGTTTCCTGGACGGACCTTCAAGGTAAGGGCTTTATGCAACAATACAATAGACTAATAAGAAGCATAGTGAGCAGGGGCAAACCGTCTACGTCCGGAGAGACGGAGGAAGATGGCGTTCCGTTCCACTATATAATGAAGATCCTGGACGATAGGCGGCGGGTAAACCTGGTCAACGAGGAAATCGACAGATTCGTCAGGGTCTCAGGCGAATAGACCATGGCTGGTCACAACTCACCACATCCTACGATGGAGTCTTTCCAGAAAATCAACACTTCTTATGAACAATACTATGCCACGCTGAAAGAGAAAGGAATTCATTCCCATAAGGAGACCGAGAAAGGTTTTTGGCTTTCATCGGTGAGTACCGAAGTCTTTGATCTATTTCGGACGATTGGGCTGGAGCAATTCAATCACTTTGCAGACCTTGGCAGCGGAGATGGCAAGGTAGCCCTCATTGCATCCCTCTTCACGAAATCTACAGGGATCGAATTCGATGACGAATTGGTCCAGAGATCTAATCAGATCAAAGAAGAAATTGGGGCAAACAACCTTCGGTTTATAAAAGGTGACTTCTTAGAAGAAGACTTGAGCGCTTATGATATTCTGTTTGTCTATCCGGACAATCCTCTTGTCCGTTTGGAGCAGAAACTTCTGAAAGAATTCCGGGACGACCTCATCGTTTGCGGGGGTATCTATCCACCAGAGAGACTTGTCAAGAAGAGGGTCGTTCAGATTAATAATGCTGTATTCGGGATCTACCGTAGAGGTTGGTTGAGCGGATACTTCACGGGCCGCCGCTGGAAAGCATAATCCCGGACTGCCATGACTGGAGCACACCTTTGCTTGACATGCCGGTCTGTTTTTCGCATAGTCCAGGATTAAACATCGAATTATCAGCTTTTACAACATTGAGAAGGAGGAATTTGGATGCAAGCAAAACACCGAAGGTGGTTTTGGACACCATTGACAACTTTAGCTTTAATATCAGTTTTCCCGCTCTTAGCGGCAGGGGAAAAGGCCCCTTCACAAGACAAGGCTGCTCTGGTTAACGGATCGGTGATCACCCGTACGGAGTTTGACAGGGAGATGCACCAAATCCAGCGACGCTTTTCCAACGCAGGAAAGCCTATACCAGCTTCCCAGCTATCAGGAGTCAAGAAGCAGACGCTCGAAAGACTAATCGACCGTGAGTTGCTTTTTCAGGAAAGCCAGAAACAGGGGATCAAGGTTGACAAGGCGTCAGTCGATGAGAAATTCAAGAAGCAGTTTCCCGACGAGGCTAAGTTAAAGAGTATCTTGAGTAGTATGAACATGACGGAAGCTGATATAAAGTCTCAGTGGACTCGCGGGATGGCTATACGAAAATTTATCGACAAGGAAATTGCTTCGAAAGTTAAGGTTTCCGAAAAAGAAACGAAGACCTACTACGATGAACACCCCGATTCTTTCAAAAGGCCCGAGCAGGTAAAAGCTAGCCACATTCTGATCGGGGTTGATCCCAAAGCGGACAAATCCAAGAAAGCTGAAGCTCGGAAGAGTCTTGAAACCATCCAGGAAAGACTAAAAAAGGGGGAAAAATTCTCGGCCCTTGCCAAAGAGACCTCACAGTGTCCCAGCAGCTCCAAGGGTGGGGACCTGGGCTCCTTTGGACGCGGGAAAATGGCCAAGCCTTTTGAAGAGGCGGCCTTTTCTCTAAAACCCGGGCAGGTCAGCAAGATCGTTGAGACCAGGTTCGGATACCACTTGATCAAGGTCCTGGAGAAAACGCCCGAAAGCACAGTCCCTTACAAGGATGCCAAAGGGCGGATCGAGGAATATCTGAAGAAAGAAAAGGTTCAGAAAGAAGTCAGTTCGTATCTTGAGAAGGTGAAAGAAAAAGCAAAAGTGGAAAGATTTCTGAAGGCGGCACCGAAATAGCCAAAATCTATGTTGGATGCGCTGCATGAACATGAACTAGAACCCATCTCAAGAACAATCTAAGTGCCCATGGCGGCGTTCCGTAACACGACAATAAACGCTCTCACAGTAATGGAATAGAAACTGCAGATATCGGTAATCGGGCGTGATGGATTGAAACATAGTAGCTGAATGTGCTATGGATTGATGTGGTATTAATAGAGGCAGTCCAAACATAACCGAACCAGGAGGGGAAACCCTTATGGGACTTGTCAGGGCTCAGACGCTGTATCACGGATACCAGTCGTATGGGCCCTTTCTGTTTCGTGGACCTGATTCTCTCATACTTTGCGCGCAACAAGGCTGAACACCGAGAGAAAGAGGGTCATAATTACCAGGAGGAATAAGAATGATACATGAGAATGAGGTTGTGATGCTTATTCTTGGCCTGGGCGTCCTGATATTTGTTCTGGGCAAACGGTCTCAGCTCAAACGCTTTCCGTCATCAGGACTCCTCATCTTGGGATTCTATCTGCTCCTCGCCGGCTGGGCTCTGACGGTCCTTGAGAGCTTCTTTTGGGAGTTGTTTCTCAACTTCTTAGAGCACGCGTGCTATACCGCGGGCGCGGTGTCGGTGGCCATCTGGTCCTGGAAAGTATTTGGGGGCGGAAAGGAGGCCAGGTGATGCACCCTATAGCAGTTCTTGATCTCTTCTCCCTTTTGGCATCGTCTGCGGCTTTGTTCTTCCTTCTTAGAGGTGGGAAGCGATTCCTAACGAGAGACACCAAATTGCTGCTCACGGGGCTGTTCTCTTTTATTGCGCTTTATAACTTATGTCTATTCTTTGAGTGGTCCGGAATAACCGAGGCGTTTGTTACTGTGGAGGACTTCACCGGAGCCTTGGTGCCCATGTGGTGGGCCTTTGTCTTCTATGCTTTTTTGCAGGAGACAGCTGGTCGTGATCTGCGAGAAAGTGAAGAAGGATATCGCAGGCTTGTTCGACAGTCAAAAGATGCAACCTTTCAGGTTGATCTAAACGGCAGGATAACGTTTGCGAGTCAGGCTTCACGGGCGATTCTGGGCTATAGACCGGAAGATTTTATTTCAGATCCTCACTTGCTTATAGGGATTGTTCATCCTGATTATCGCCATCAGTTTGAAGAATTCTGGAAAGAATATCATACGGAGGGGGTATTCTCGGAGCGTCTGCTTGCATTGGGCTGGATCCACAAGGACGGACATACTGTATACACGGAGAATGTTTTCACAAACCTTTTCGACGCCGACAGCAACCTCATTGGTTTCCAAACCATCGCCCGTGACACCACCGAGCGCAAGAGAGCGGAGGAGGCTGTGGTTCAGGCCAAAGAGGACTGGGAAAATACGTTCGACGCCATGACCGATATGGTCATGCTTCTGGACAATGAGCATCATATTATCCGTGTTAATAAAGCTGCAGCAGATGCCTTGAATACGACCAAAGAGAGTTTGGTACACCAAAAATGTTATGAAGCCGTCCATGAGCGAAGTAAGCCGATATCAAAATGTCCATTGCTGCTTACAAAAAAGGCCTTGGAACCCCACACCGCAGAGATAACCGAGCCCAATTTGGACGGAACCTTCATGTGTTCTACTTCTCCCATACTGAATCGTGCAGGGGAATTTACGGGTTACACTCATTCACTCAAAGATATTACCGAGTCGAAGCGCCTTGAAGCCCAACTCCAACATGCGCAAAGGATGGAGGCGATAGGAACTCTGGCCGGTGGCATTGCCCATGATTTCAACAACGTCCTTATGGGTATCCAGGGACACACGTCTTTAATGTTGCTGCATATTGACTCGGACCATCCTCATTTTGGGCATATTACCGGAGTTGAGGAGATGGTTCACAGAGGAGCAGAGCTGACAAGACAGCTCTTGGGTTTTGCACGGGGTGGCAAATATGAGGTCAAAGTGACTGATCTAAACGAACTCGTCGAGAAGAGTTCTGAGATGTTCGGCCAGACCAGAAAGGAGATAACGGTCGGCAAGAAATACCAACAAGGGATCTGGCCAGTGGAAGTGGATCGAACACAGATTGAACAGGTATTGTTAAATCTCTATGTGAACGCCTGGCAGGCCATGCCACATGGGGGGGATCTACATGTTAAAACAAGCAATGTTGAACTTGACGCAAGCTATACCAAGCCATTTGGTGTGAGCCCGGGTAATTACGTTAAGGTCTCTGTCAACGACACCGGCATCGGTATTGACAAAGCTACACAGCAAAAGATATTTGATCCTTTCTTTACTACCAAGGAGATGGGCCGTGGGACAGGCTTAGGTCTTTCCTCCGCTTATGGGATTATCAAGAATCATGGTGGCATCATCAATGTATACAGTGAGAAGGATAAAGGGAGTAGCTTCAATCTTTACCTGCCAGCTTCAGAAAAGGAATTTGCAGAAAGAGAAGATAGGCTGGCTGACGAGATCTTGAAAGGGACCGAGACGATTCTTCTTGTGGACGATGAGGATGTTGTTGTTGATGTTGGAGAGGAGATGCTCGAAGCAATGGGCTACAAGGTTTTGGTGGCCGGAAGCGGAAAAGAAGGAGTAGATGTTTACAAAAAACACAAGGAAGAGATTGATATGGTCATCCTCGATATGATAATGCCGGACATGGGGGGCGGCGAGGCCTATGACAAAATGAAAGAGGAGGACTCTGACGTTAAGGTCATTCTTTCAAGCGGCTACAGCATAGACGGCCAAGCCACTGAGATTCTGGGACGAGGCTGCAATGGGTTTATTCAGAAACCGTTCAATATGAAAGATCTGTCCGGGAAAGTCAGGGAGATTCTGGAGGAGAGATAGGCCTCTTCCAAGTTGCGAACACCTTGCCAAAACAGACAGTTCTCCCTGGTGTTTATGAGCTGTAGGGACTAAGAATATAGGGTACTGACGTTCTTCCCAGCATTTCCATTCAGTGGAAGAAGTTGTTGCTGCCGATAGGGGTGAGGGGCCAGCAAACTTGCGCCCCTCAAGGAATTCCACTCCACTAAGGTGATATACAGGAAGGAGGTATGAAGAAATGGAACAACCCATGACTTGGAAGGAATGGTTCGCTATTCTGATTGTTTGTGGCGTTGTCAGCACCATAGTATTAGTAGTTTTTTTGACGATAATGCTTTAACACATGCCTATGAGTAGTCTAAAAACTCTTTGACGGATAGAGCCTTCGTTACTTGGATAACTTCCTGATTGAAGAGGGATAGGTCCCGACAAATCAGGATGAACAAGGTGACAATACAGTATATTGGGGTTTGTCACATGTTTTGAGCCACATATTGTGTTTTTTTCCTTGACTTTTGCCGAAGTTATGTTCTATTAGCCCAAAGTTCTTTAGATCGTGCCTGTCTGACCAAACCCAAGAGAAGGAGAGCATCATGACAAAGGCACAACTTGTTGAAAAGATGGCAAAGGATGCAGGCATCTCAAAGACTGCCGCCAACAAGGCCCTTGGCTCATTCGTTGGCAGTGTGACAAAAGGCCTGAAAAAGAAGCCCAATAAGGTCACGCTGGTCGGCTTTGGTACATTCTCCAAAGTACGTCGTAAGGCGCGGAAAGGTCGTAACCCGCGAACGGGCGAAGCCATCAAGATCAAGGCAAGCAATACGGTCACATTCAAGGCTGGAAAAGCGCTGAAATCATCAGTCTAGCTTGCCTGACCCAACATCTAGTTCGTTAAGCTATCCTACATTTCTGTTGTATTCGGCCCCGCACAGGGGAGACGGATAGGATTTTGCTTTTTTCCCCGGTTCACGCCTTTATTTCCCTCCTCAACAAATATGAACGAATCCCCCGTTTTACCTGTTCTGTGATACAGGTAAAACGTCAACTCATTGAAAATAATCCACGTCGTCCGTTCTCTCCTGTCCCATATGAGTCAGGTTCTCTATCGAGCCTTTTGGGAAGAGCCAGATGATTCCACTAAAAGACGAAAACCCATCAAGGACAATCCCTGTCGTTAACATATGCCTCATCTTGGCCAATCTGTCTGTCTTTATCTATCAGAGTTTCTTTGTGCCTGGAGGGGCCGGGCCCCTGTTTGCCCGGCTAGGGTTTATTCCGTATGAACTCACCCACGCCGTTGATATAGGTCCCAGAAATCTGGCGCCTGTACCGATGACTATCATTACCTCAATGTTCATGCATGCGGGTTGGATTCATTTTCTTGGAAACATGCTTTACCTCTGGATATTTGGCGACAATATTGAGGATGAACTGGGTCATTTGAAATACCTCTTTTTCTATCTCTTGTGCGGCGTAAGTGCATCCTTGACCCACGGACTCGTGAACTACAGTTCACAGATTCCTACGGTAGGAGCAAGCGGCGCCATAGCAGGTGTCATCGGTGCGTATATCTTACTCTTTCCAGGAGCCCGAGTCAGAACGCTTTTCATAGTCTTTATTTTTGTACGGGTTATTAGCGTTCCGGCAATAATCCTTCTAGGCTACTGGATATTGATCCAGGTGTTGAGTGGAATTACCGAATTTGGATCGGGGACTGGTAGCGGTGTGGCTTGGTTTGCCCATATAGGAGGTTTTGTCACCGGACTTGTGCTGGTTACTCTCATGCGGAAGCGTGGAAAGAAGTGATGGCGGCTTCCCGCACATTTGAACTGCCTGCTTATTAAAGGGATTGTCAGAAGTATGTTAAATCTGTTCCTAATCGGAACGTTATTCTGACAACCGCTGTGGAGGGAAGAGACGTGGTCAGGTGAATTTCACAGCCACAACGGTGAGATCGTCACGTTGGCGGACGCTTCCCGCGAAGTCCGAGACGGACTCGGCTATGGCCCTGGTTATCCCCAACGCGTCCAGGTGCGCGTGCTGCTCCAACACTTTGTAGAGTCTCTCGCTCCCGAAGCTATCGCCAGCCCGGTCCTCCTGGTCCAAGGCCCCGTCAGTGAAGAGCACCAGGCTATCGCCCGCCTCCATATCCAGTGTTTCCTCCCTGTATCCAAAGTCTTCAAAGGCACCCAAGATGGTACCACCAACCATGAGTTCTTGGGTTATGCCGGAGTTCTTTCTTATAAGAAGCCCCGGTGTATGACCGGAGTTGCTGTAGGAGAAGGTCCTCTTTTCCAGGTCTATGAGGCCTATAAAGAGGGTCACGAACCTGCCTTCAGCGTCCCTTATAAGTAATCTGTTTACCTCGTGGACACCCTCCGAAATGGATGCGAGCTTCTCGATCCTCGTTCTGAGGGATGAGCGTGATGCGGCCATGAGGATTCCCGCCGATATCCCTTTTCCCGATATGTCACCTATTATGACGGCCAGCTTCGCCTCCTCCAGCTCGACAAAGTCGTAGAAGTCACCCGAGAGCTCGGTGGCTGGCTTCAGGAACCCGGCCACATCCAGTCCAACCAGCCTGGGAAGATTAGCAGGGAGGAGGGCGGTCTGTATCTGGTTGGCAATGGCTATCTCCTGTCTCAGGCGCTGTTTCTCCAGTGCCTCCAATCGGAGACGGGCATTTTCTAACGCGATCCCCGCCTGGTTAGCAAAAGTCTTGAGAAGATAAAGGTCCGATTCGCTGAATGACGAGCCGTCTTTCTTGTTCAGCACTTCCAGAACACCCTCCACCCTGCCCTTCAGCAGTAGCGGCACGCAGATAATCGATCGTGTCTCGAAACCTGAGGAGTCGTCAAGTCCGTGAAAGAATCGAGGGTCCTCTCTCACGTCCGGGATGAGAAGGGGTTCGTTGTTGGTGAAGACATAGCCGGCAATTCCCTGGTCTGAAGCGATCCGAACCTCCTTCATCTCATCCTTCTTAGGCCCTGTGGGTACGCTGAAGACCAGTTCCTCGGTCTTCTTGTCCAGGAGCATCAGCGAACTGGCTTCGCCGCCCACCACCTGATTAGCGGACTCCATTATGAAGGTGAGCAGATCCACCAGGTTGATTGTGGAGTTCAGAGCGCCTGAGATTTCCAGGAGCGTCCTTAGCTGCTCTGTTTCCAGGTGGCAGCAGTCTATCCTCTCCTGCTGTATATGCAGAGCCTTCAGCACCTCGGGGGGGTCCGCGAAACCCTTCTCGACAACGATCTCTCCGAGGAGGCCCGGAGTCGTCTCCTTCTCCTTCCTTCTAGCGCTGTTGACGAGCTCCATCAGCGAGAGTGTTTCGTCTGCCACATCTCTCTGTCTGTTCTGGTACTCCACCGTCTCTTCCAGCTGAGATTGGGTTATGGTGCCGTGCTCTACAAGAATTTCGCCAAGCATGCGGCGATGTTTCATCTTGTCCCCCCCTAATGAGTAAGCTTGCAGTCCTGGACACAACCGTATTCAAAATAGTGCTTTAAGTCAAGCAAGGCAGGGTGCGATTTGAAACATCGTCAGCTCCTCTTGACGTGTGCAGCCGCCTACGTGTATGTAGTGACAGTGAAATGCAACGAGTGCTAAGCACGGATTTTCATAGATGGGGTGATATCAGGTGATCAGGCTCGAAAACGTGAGAAAGACGTATAACGGTCTTGTGGCATCGGACGATGTAACCTGCCGTTTCCGCAAGGGGAAGGTCACCGTAATCCTCGGAGGAAGCGGTTCGGGCAAGTCTACGCTTATGAGACAGGTTGTAGGTCTCGAGAAACCTGATTCCGGAACCGTACACTTTGGCGATAGGGAGTTAACCAGTCTGTCCAGGGCAGAGCTTTACGAATACAGGAAGAAGATGGGTATGCTCTTCCAAGCGTCTGCACTGTTCAACTCCCTTGATGTCTTCGAAAACATAGCCTTCCCTTTGAGGGAGCATACCAAGCTGGCCGATCAGGTAATCAGGACCATGGTCAAGATGAAGCTGGAACTGGTGGGCCTTAGGGGCGTGGAGGGGCTTATGCCCTCTCAGCTCTCGGGGGGCATGCTGAAGAGAATCGGTTTGGCCAGGGCGATCATCATGGACCCCGAAGTGGTCTTCTACGACGAGCCCACCTCCGGCCTTGACCCCATATCTGCAGGAGTGATCGATAAACTCATTGTGGATCTTAACGAAATCCTTGGCGTCACTTCAGTTGTAGTCTCCCACGACATCGAGTCGTCTTTCAAAATAGCGGATTGGATAATGATTCTATTTTTCGGCAAAAAGATAGCGGAAGGCACGCCGGAAGAGATCCAGAGCAGTGAAGACCCCAGGGTGCAACAGTTTATCAAAGGGAGCCCTGAAGGGCCCATCCCCTTTACCCGCACTGACAAGGACTTCTACGAGGATATTCTTATTCCATGAACGCGCTTGCTCTACTGGCTGTCCCGGGCCGTCGGGTCATTGATGGTGTCCGTGTCTTGGGTAGAAGCGGTATTTTTCTCAGCGCCTCAATTTTCTATGGTTTCGTCCCTCCCTTTAAGTTGCGAAGTCTTCCTCAGCAAATCGATTTCATAGGTACGCGGTCTATTTCTATCGTCGTGGTCACCGGCGCTTTTACCGGAATGGTCCTTAGTCTGCAAGGATACTACACTTTGAGCAAGTTCGGCGCCACGGGAATGCTTGGCTCTGCGGTTGCCCTTTCCATCATACGTGAACTTGGGCCCGTGCTTGCAGCACTCATGGTCACCGGCAGGGCCGGGTCTGCCATCACCGCCGAAATTGGAATCATGAAGATTACTGAGCAGATAAATGCCCTTGAAATGATGGCAGTCAATCCGCTTAAACACATAGTAACACCTAAGATTTTCGCCGGCCTCATCTCCCTTCCCCTCCTTACCACCATCTTCGACCTTGTCGGAATAGGTGGGGGATATCTTATAGGTGTCAAGTTGCTCGGCGTTAACGAGGGGGCCTATTTCGGAGAGATGGTGAGGTCTGTGGAATTCGTGGATATCTACGGAGGTTTTGTGAAGTCCTTGGTAAACGGACTAATCATTACCTGGGTGTGTTCCTTTATAGGCTATACAGCTGTTGCCACGACAGAGGGCGTGGCCAGGGCAACAACTAATGCGGTGGTAACGACCTCCGTGCTGATTTTGATCATGGACTATATACTCACTTCCTTCCTGCTATGATCAATGCCCGGACGACCCTGCCCAGTGAAGGAGATGTGAGGAGATTGAAGCTCCCCGCAGTCCCGATGAATAGGGACGGGGAATGACTCGCTGTAGCAGTTCAGGGTCACGTGGGCTGCCTGAACCAATCAGGCTGCGATCTCCATGGAAAGTTAGATCGAGGAGGTAGCGATGTACAAGAGGTCAACTGAGGTTATCGTTGGAGTGTTCTTGCTTATCGGGGTATCCTGTATGGTCTATCTCTCGGTGAGCCTGGGCGGTGTCCACATCTTTGGGAGCCCGTACTACGAAATCACAGCTGAATTTGAGTCCGTGACGGGTTTGAAGAAAGGGGCCACAGTGGAGATAGGCGGGGTCCAGACGGGAAAGGTACTCGATATCAGTCTCGTGGACGACATGGCCCGTGTAACCTTGGGCATCTTGAAAGACAGTGAGCTGACTGAAGACACTATAGCTTCTATCCGAACCAAGGGTGTTATCGGCGACAAGTTCGTCAAGCTCACCCCGGGCGCCTCGGACGAGATGCTCAAGCCGGGTGATGAACTGGTGGAGACCGAATCGGCCATAAGCCTCGAAGAGCTGATAAGCAAGTATATCTTCGACAGCAAGTGAGAAGGGTTTCCCGCGAGGTTTGGCGTCCTATACGTGCGCTTTCCGTGAAATCTCTGACTATGCAAAGGCCGCCATCCACCGTACCGGGGTAACAAAGGAGTAAAACGGCAATCAAGTATGTCACGAAAACAGAAGATGAAAATGCTAAAAAGACTAATACCTACAGTAACGTTGATAGCTTTTTTGTTTGCAGGCGGGACTGCGGCGGCTGGCGAGGCCCAGGACCAACTAAAGACCTCTATTGACAGAATTCTCGCTCTTCTCGCCGACGAAACCCTGAAGGCCCCCGAGAAGAAACTTGAGCGCAGGGAAATGGTTTTTAAGGTCTTACGAGAGCGGTTTGATTTTGCCGAGATGGGGAAGCGCAGCATAGGCCGAAACTGGAAGACTATATCCCAAGAAGACAAAAAAGAGTTTGTAGACGCCTTCTCCAAACTGATGCAGAACTCCTACATCTTGAAAATCGAAAGATACAGTGACGAGGAGATCCTTTACAAAGGAGAGAGGCCCAAAGGCAAGTATTACTATGTCTACACTGAGATTGTTTCAGGTGACAAGGCCATACCCATAGCTTACTCGCTCCATGCGAAGGGAAACAACTGGCTTGTCTACGATGTAAACATCGAAGGCATCTCAATGGTCAGGAACTATCGCTCACAGTTCAATCAGACTATGCTAAAGGAAAAGTTTGCCGGGTTGATGACAAAGATTAGAAAGCAGCTGGAGAAGTTGGAGAGTCAGATGCTGGAGGAACAAGGTGCGTGAAAGGAGTATATCTTAGTGAAGACAAGCAACGCTAGCATGAGTGAAGGGGTGGAGGTCATCATAGTGGAAGGGGAGATCGACATGCATGTCTCCCCGAAGTTCCGAGACTTACTTCTGAACGTTTTCAAAAAGAAGGCAAAAGGCGTCGTGGTTGACTTGAGCGGGGTTCCATTCATGGACTCTTCTGGGATCGCCACCTTGGTGGAGGGGTTGAGGTGGAGCAAGAACGAAGGGACGAGATTCGTCCTTGCAGGACTCCAGGAGAACGTAAGCCATACCCTCAAGCTCTCCAAACTTGACGACTTCTTCGAGATATCTTCTACACAGGCAGATGCTATCAGCAGCATCGGTTGACCCGGAGTCCCTCGGAGGTGATGGATGAGCGCAACCCTTAGGCTGCAATTTCCGTCTGACCCCAAATTCCTTTCCGTCTTGCGGGCCGTTACCGGCAGCGTGGCGGAGATTGTCGAGCTCAGTGAAAAAGAAATCGGGATGTTGAAGCTTGCCATAGTCGAGGCGGTCACCAACATCATCCGTCACAGCTTGAAAAACGAATTCGATCACACCATAGAGTTTGATCTTGTGCTGGCAGAAAGAGAACTTCAGTTCGTATTGAGGGACGACGGAGAGGCGGCAGATGGGGTCTTCGACGTACAGCCCCCGGCACCCTCACCCGACCAACTAGGAGGCGCAGGGCTGTGCCTGATCCACGAGTGCATGGACAAGATAATCTATGAGCGGCTGCCAAACAACCTTAACCAGTTGCGTCTAGTAAAACAACTTAGATAGCCCCAGACGATCCGCATTCGTTTTGAGTATAGGACAGCGGAGTCAACGACCACCCGCAAAGCGGGTGGCTTGAATTTTTCCGCATAGCGGGAAAAGGCAAACGCACGCTAGTGTGTTAATCGTTGCGGTTGTACCGGGTGCAAAGCACCCGGTTTGAAAACAACCAATCAATAGGCAACGCATGAATGCGCAACCGGATGATAAAAGGGAGGAGGATCTCGTGAAACGTCTGTTACTGATTATTGTACTCTCCGCTATTTTCTCAGTCGGCTTCGTCCACAAGTCTCCCTCATCTTCCCTTGCATCGGAAGGCACGTCGTCTTATCAGAATCACGACCCAGAATCTTATATGGTAAGTCAAACCGAACAAAAACAGGAGGAAACGGAAGAAAAGTCTTTCGATGATGACCTTGACTTTTTGGACGAAGAAGAAGAACTGGTGGAAATAGCAGACCCTATCTTCTACTGGAACACGGCCATGTACCACTTCAATGACAAGTTTTACTTCTGGTTACTGAAGCCCGTGACAAGGGGGTACAAGTGGGCTGCACCTGAGATAGTCAGGATCGGTGTAAAGAATTTTTTCTACAACCTCCGTTTTCCCATCCGGTTTGTCAGCTGTATCCTTCAGGGAAAGGGAGATGCGGCTGGGAGTGAATTTTGCCGATTTATGTTCAATAGTACGGTGGGTGTCCTTGGTTTTGGAAATCCGGCCAAGCATTGTCCGGAGCTGACCCCCAGCGAGGAGGATCTGGGACAGACTTTTGGCAGGTGGGGAATCGGCAATGGATTTTACGTTGTCTGGCCCCTTATCGGCCCCTCTACTCTTCGAGACTCATTTGGGCTGCTCGGAGATCATTTCCTGGATCCGGTTACTTATGTGAACCCGACGGAAGCAGCCATAGGAATCACAGCATACGACACCGTCAACAAGACCTCATTCAGGATCGGAGATTATGAGTCCTTAAAGGAAGGTGCCATCGATCCCTATCTTTCGATTCGTGACGCTTATATCCAGAACAGGAAGAAGAAGGTTGACGAGTAAGTCCCTTCTGCTTCCACCTTAATCGGAACGTATTTCTGGGAACCATTCTAGTTCATAGACCTTAAAATCATCCCCTTCAAATACTTGAAGGGGACGAGCATAGACACTCTATTCTGATATCTCCAGTACTCCTCACCGTATTCCATAAGAAGTTTTCGCTCCTCAAGAATCGTGCCCACTATCAGATAAATGGTAAGTACTATATTCGTCACAAGTGTGGATACGTCTAACGAGCGATAGGCCACCCACATGAAAAGAATTGCTCCCAGATACCAGGGATGTCGAGTTATGCCAAGAATACCGTTCATATCCAACTTGCCGGTCTCGGTCAGAACACTGGGCGAAGCTCCTGTCCTTATCTGGCGAAGTCCCAGGAACTGAAGCATGTCATAATGTCTTGCCCCAGCAACAAACAACAGAACCGCAATGGCCAGAACGAGCATTTGCAGGATGACCATTAATCCTTCCCAGCGAAATACTACTTGCCCCCGTATCGATTCCCCATAGACAACAACAGGTATTAACGTAACTATAGCCACAAGGTTGAAAACAAAGCGATAAAAGCGAAACCGGGCCCCAAACCGGTGCTTGAGATATTCGGTTGCCGTCACCGAGATCATTCCACTGTGAATGGCACACCATATGACCCACAATGTAGCCAGCGCAAAGTACTTCATTTTTCTAATTGCATGTATGGACCGAAGGTCTAAACGATTATACTGGCTGGCAAAAGATGTTCATTTGACGGCAGCTTTTCTAAACTGCCAGGGGGTATCTCTTTTTGAACCAGGTCAATCCCCCTCCTCGCTCGTTGGAGCATAATGCACGGAACCCTACAGGCCAGGCACACGGCAACATCCCGTACACGTTCGGCAGCCTATTTGTAAATGGGTCAAGACTGTGCAGAAGACAGTGCCGTTGTGGTACCTGTCAGGAAATATTTAGTGACCTGACTTCAAAAAGAGATACCCCCTGACAGCTCCTAATAATGGTTCAAAACGGAACATACTTCTGCAAATTACTCTAATAACCCGTCAAATCTGACGCCTTTTATACTTTCCCAACCCTAACCTCTGAATCCGGGGCGGTCAAGTCTGCTCTGGCCCTTCCCCCTTGCTCATCTTCAAATACAGCTGTTCTCAAAAATATGTCCCGTTGGCGGCAATCATAATGGTTCAAAACGGAACATACCTATGAGAGTTACTATGGTCAAATTTACCCTGACGTTGCATATAGTTGCCAACCATGTCCAAAACGGTTGTATGAAATCCTCTTAATAGCCAAAAGTTGTGCTAAAGTTTCCCCCGTTTTGGCCGATATATATAATTGAAGTGTTTCCACACAATTAATCTTCCACTTAATAACGCTTGAAAAAGGCCAACCGCGCGAAAGTGCGGGACGCAAAGCCACTGGCCTAAGTCCGAAAGGATAAGGTGGCAGGGCTGCCGGGCGTACGCAGCATCTCCTTCAAGCTGTCTTGCGTACGGCTAAGCAAATCGGGGAGGTGCAGCGGGCACTCCTTCTTATCTTCTGACATTATTTTTGCCATTCGATTCTCTTGCCTTTACTCTCTTAGGTTCGGATGCGTCGTTTCTATTGCAGGTTGCACAAGTAATCTGAGAGTTCGGCTCACAGGAACCACCGGAGGGTTACATGGCCGGATCATGATCTCCCTGTAAGTGCTTATGGAAAGGCGCAGCGGTGAAGACCGACGACAACATATCGATCCCTGCTATAAGAGCGCGGCTTATCCCGAGTTTGCGGACAGAAGGTCAGGAGGGGATAGACGCAAGCGGAACTATCAGGACCTCCCGGAGCATCCGACTCGAAAGTGGATAATCGTGATGGGAGTAGTGGTTACTCTTTTCATAATCTCTCTTTTCTTTCTTACGAGTCTTCTTCTGACTGAAAAGTGCCGCGACAAGGCAGCCCCTAAGAATACCGTCACCTTTGCTTACCATCAAGATGACGAAAGGAATGAACGCATTATTGTTGGGGAGTTCCGATAGCAGAACACCAGGTCCCTGTTTCTAATAGATACAGGCATGGTAAGATCGAACCATCCTTCATCTCTGTCAACAGTCGGTAGTGAAAGTTTCACTCTTCACTACAACAAGCACAAGATGGTCCACTTTCCTGGTTGGATGGATGGGGGGCCATGGACGGAGGGGGCAGGTCTCAACCGTCACCAACCCCGTCAAAGGTTGAGATCTGGCCCTCTTCCTTACTGGGGGCGTAACGTGTCAGGTCGTGTCCGAACGGGCGGGAAAAGCGTGAAAATACTGCAAGACATCTGGGCCACCTTTAGGTGCTGGGGGTGGAGATAGGAAAAGGATATCGTTGAATTGTGGGGACGGTTCGAGTTGAAGATAATATGGCAATGTCTTAAATTTGGCCAAACCTACGGTTTAATAATTTTCGAGTCATTTCTTTGTTGCGTCGGCTCCGACTGCTCCCTTTGAAGAGCCGTTTCAGCCATCTGAGCCATCTGAGACCTAGCCTGATCCCTAGCCTGATCCCTAGCCTGATTCATAGCTTCCGGAAATGCACCCATTGCCTCCTCAAGATTATCTGCCTCTAACCGAACTTGAATGGGTGTCACTCCTTGAGGAAGCATCACTTGGCCCTGTCCCAGAAATATTGCTGTTCGGCTGTTATCTTCCGTGCCATCGGGTTTTATAGGTATAAATTTCATAATAGAGGCAACCTTGAAATCAGTAATAACTTCTTGACGGTACAAATTATTTTTGTCAACTGAAAAATCTACTTTTTGATCTTGATCAACTCCGTTCATTGTATGCCTCCGTATGCTTAGGCTATTACAAAAGAATTTCGCCCTTGGTTGGGATCACACTTCAAGCTAACCACTTCAACATATGAACTTGGACCTACAATCTTATATCAAACACTTGAGCACATCTTTCTTCTGAAAAACAACAGGTTGTATGTTCACTTCTAATGGAGATCGTCACTTTTGTCAAGGAAGGGTGCGGAAGCCGCCATCTGTAAGAATTGAGGCTATCTAAAGGAAGTGGAAGCCCTCAAAAAGTACAGATAACTTGCCAAACCTTTGAATATTTGGAGCAGATGATTTTTCAAGATAACTTCCCATTATCCTAAGTCAGGTAACACTTACAATATCAGAAGGAGATCTCGACCCAGGAGTGGAGTTGAACGTGAAAGTAATCGGCATCATTTCGTTGTCATGATATTGTGTATTTCTCACATGGATATGGTACTGCAGAAACGGAGAGAAGACGAAGATATGGTGTTTTCGTTTGCTCCGACCTTATCGGAGCAAACGAAAGGGATCAACCTCGCTTTTCTATGGGCACATAATCTTTCTCTTCCGGCCCAGTATAGATCTGTCGCGGACGCTGCATTTTCCAGTGCGGAGTCTCCATACTCTCCTTCCATTGGCTGATCCATCCGGGCAAGCGCCCGATGGCAAACATGACCGTGAACATGTTCGTAGGAATACGGATAGCCCGAAGCAAAATACCGCTATAGAAATCTATGTTAGGATAGAGATTGTGATCAATGAAGTATGGATCCTTCAAAGCGACCTCTTCCAATCTCTTAGCAATGTCCAAGAGAGGGTCCTCCCGCGTCACTTTCCCCAAAACCTTGTCGCACACACCCTTCATGATCCGGCCCCTTGGGTCGTAGGCTTTGTAGACACGATGGCCGAAGCCCGCCAGCCGAAAGGGGTCATTCTTGTCTCTGGCTCGAGCCAGGAAGGGGTTCGGGTCACTGCCACTTTCATGTATCTCGCGGAGCATTTCTACAACCGCCTGATTGGCACCGCCGTGCAAAGGACCCCAAAGGGCAGATATGCCGGCTGAAATGGCCGCGTAAAGATTGACCTTTGCACTTCCCACCAAGCGGACAGCCGCAGTCGAACAGTTCTGTTCGTGGTCGGCGTGCAGGATCCAGAAAACGTTAAGAGCCTTTACAACGTCCTCGTCGATCTCATAGCTCCGAACAGGCGAATCGAACATCATGTTCAAGAAGTTTGCCGCGTAAGGGAGCTCCTGCCTCGGATAGATGACCTTATGGCCCCGAAGAATCTTATAAGACAGGGCGGCCATGGTCCTCAACTTGGACAGAAGTCTCGTGACGGTGATGTTTATCTCCTCTTCCTCTGATCTCTCAGGAATCTCGGGATAGAAGGCCCGTAGGGCATTGACCATGGATGACAGAATCCCCATCGGGTGTGCCCATCTCGGAAAGTTCTCAAAAAAAGCCCGCATGTCCTCATGGACAAGGGAATGGTCATTCAACAGCACCGAGAAACGGTTCAGCTGCTCATGGGTGGGCAACTCACCGTTTATCAACAGGTAAGCCGTCTCCACAAACCGGGAATGCTCTGCAAGCTGCTCCACCGGAATGCCCCTGTACCGCAAAATACCCTTCTCTCCATCCACAAAGGTAATACAGCTCTGGCAGTTCGCTGTATTCACAAAGCCGGGATCCAATGTGACCAGGCCGGTCTCCTGGCGTAACCTTGAAATATCAACGGCCCTTTCACCTTCAGAGCCGGTGATAATGGGTAGTTCGAAGGTTTTTCCATCAACGACAAGTTTGGCAATCTGTTCCATTTTTCTCCCCTCATTTAAATCACTGTAATTCGTTAGTTTATCACATAAATCATCAATAGACTACAGATATTATCAGGGATCATTTAGGCAGTTTTTGTCACTTATAACATGGAGCTGTAAAGGACAACAAAAGTGGGATGGGGGCGGAGCAAAAAGGTACCGGTCTGGGGTTGTCCATAGTTAAGACGATTATTGAGGCTCATCACGGGTCCATAGAATGCAAAAGCGAGTTGAAAAAGGGAACAGCTTTCATTCTGCACCTCCCACGAAACTGAGGAACCCCAAATCCACCGTCTAATTTGCGTAGTGATAATGATATCAGGCGGTTTCGTGACACTCCTGGTCACCAACAAGGTATTAGATGCAAGGCGCCGAGGAGCGACGACTGATTCGTATGAGCAATACTCCGCAAGGAGGAGCGATCGAAGGCAACGCCGCAGATGATGCCTTGATGGTGGATCAGGGGAACTCTTCAGAATTGACTCTCTGTCCTTTTTACTATAAGAGTATAGGGTTCTCATATGCCATGGGCAGAGAGAGAGATTTGTGAACTCACACAGGATAATCAAATGAATCATCAAGCCCTTGTTGATGTCATTCAGGACGAAAAGCAAAGAGTCCTTGCAGGGGTATCGAGGGAGAGTGTTGACCATCTCATTGAAGAGTTCGACAAAGCGGGAACCATCTTTTGCGCTGCTCATGGGAGGTCCGGATACATTCTTCGCTGTTTTTGCATGCGTTTGATGCAATTGGGATATTCGGCGTTCTTTGTGGGAGAAACCATAAGCCCACGGATTAGTAAAGGGGACTTGCTCATGGTGCTTTCCGGTTCCGGGCAAACCACGTTGACACAAGAGTGGATCAGAACAGCCCAGGAGCATGGAGCAACGACTTTCGGTATCATAGGGGTTGAGAGTTCCCCGATCGGAAAGGCCCTCGACCATAGCATCTCCCTTCCAGCAGGGTCGAGGCTGGAACCTTCCGGCCAGTATAACTCCGTCCAACCGCCGGGTTCTTTGTTTGAACAGGCGGCTTTTGTATTACTCGAGGCAATTGTCCTGGCATTATACCAGAAGCAAGGGAGTGATCCTCAAACCATATTGGACCGGCATACGAATCTGGAATAGCCTTCAGTTCGCGAGTTTCTCTTCAGCCGGAGTACCGGAGCGATCGCACGACGGGTTGATAATAGCCGGCGCAAGGCATAAGGCATACGGAAATGAATATCCTGCCTTGGGCCTTACGCCTTATGCCTTACGCCGTTTGGACACCACCAAGATGAATACGGTAGCTGTGATGGGTTCCATTTCATGAGAGTTCATTTGATGCTGAGGACATTCGCATGAAGCCTGTCTTACAACTGGCCCTTGATTTTGTCGATCTAAAGCGGGCCGTTAAGAGCGCCCAAGCCGGGGTAGCCGGCGGTGTGGATTGGCTTGAGGTCGGCACCCCCTTGATCAAGAGCGAGGGCGTCCAGGCGTTGCGGGAACTGAGGCGTCTATTTCCCCGGGTGACCCTCGTTGCCGACATGAAGATTATGGACGCAGGGCGCGTCGAGGTTGAGACTGCTGCCAAGGCAGGTGCCGACATAGTGGACGTACTTGGCGCTGCCAGTGACGCCACCATTCGCGAGTGCATACAGGCCGGGAAGAACTATGGGGCCAAGATCGTCGTCGACCTGATCGCTGTCAATGACCCTGTGTCTCGGGGCAAACAGATTGAGGATTTTGGGGCCGATTACATCACAGTTCATTGTGCCATAGACGAACAAATGGAGGGAAAGGACCCCTTTGAGACCCTGCGCAGGCTGGCAGAGGCTGTTTCCCTGCCGGTCGGGGTGGCTGGGGGCGTCAACTCTGAGACAGCGACCCGTGCACTTGAGGCCGGGGCATCCATCGTCATCGTGGGCGGAGCGATTACCAAGGCCATTGATCCCGCTGAAGCAGCGAGCAACATCAAGAAGGCCATGGAGGAAAGAGTCTCCATCCCTACCAAACTCTTTAGGAGGGGCACCGAGGAAGAAATCCGAGAGATCCTTGAGCAGGTTTCCGCAGCAAATCTTTCAGATGCCCTACACAGGGGTGCCGTTTTGGAGGGTATACGCCCCTTGTTTCAAGGGATTAGAATGGTGGGCCGGGCCGTGACGGTCAGGACCTATCCAGGGGACTGGGCAAAACCTGTTGAGGCTATTGATATTTGCGAAAAGGGGGATGTAATCGTGGTTGATGCAGGCGGGGTTGGCCCTGCACTCTGGGGTGAGCTGGCCACCCATTCTGCGTTGCAGAAAGGGGTAGCGGGAATCGTCGTAGACGGAGCAATCCGAGACACGTACGACATTGCCCAGCTGAAGTTTCCCGCATTTTCACGCCTGATTATGCCAAACGCCGGTGAGCCGAAGGGCTTTGGAGAGATCGGCGTGCCCGTGAAAGTGGGCAACCAGAGAGTCGAAAACGGCGATTGGATCCTCGGAGACGACGACGGGGTGGTGGTCTTGCCAAAATCCGTGGCGACTGAATATGCCAACCGCGGCATGGACGTGTTGGAAAAAGAAAACCGAATCCGTGAAGAAATCAAAGAAGGAAGCACCCTCAGTAAGGTAACCGAACTTTTGCGCTGGGAAAAGCAATAACGTCCGCACCAAGAGCTTCAAGTCCCGGCCTTGGCGGGATCAAAGTTGATTCACCAAAGGCTATTGAAACCGGCTCTTGAGGGGATCTGATTTATGGGAAAAGAAAAAAGGACAGAAGAAAGGTATAAGATCGATGCCAGTGCGGAGGTAAAGTATGGTGCCACCACAATCAATGTCAAAGCTGTTGAAATCAGTAAAAGTGGGCTTAGGATCCAATCTTCTGATTTTATTGAGCCGGAAACCAAGATTGAGGTTTTGCTCCTTATGAAAGAACCGAAAAGGGTTTCTGGAGAAGTAAAGTGGGCAGTGGCTGAACTCGGGCCAGCAGGGGTAACTTACAAAATCGGCATATTTTGCAAAACAGGGGAATTAGTCAAAGACGACGAAGCAGAAGCCTTGGATTAGGGCCTCAATTGGGTATCATTTCTTTTGCTTTCGTAGAAGTTTTAGTTGACGAGCTTTTTCTCGACCGGTCCTGACCATCGCCAAGGTCAAGAAATAGCCTGCCGTGCCCACCACCATGCCGGTCAGGGTCCCACCTACCATTAAGGCTAAGAAAACGTTCTTCCCGGAACACCATAATGACTGCCACGAGGGGTTTGAAAAGAACGGGGCATTCAGTGGATAACCGAGCAGCTTGGCTCCGGCCATATAGTTGAATCCGTAGATAATAGGTGCCGTGACCGGATTGGTGAGCCACACGGTTAAAGCCGCTGCCACCTTGCTGATCCTGAAAACGGCAGCGATAGGCACTGCCAGATACGTCTGGATGCCCATGGTAGGCGTCATGGCCACAAAAAAGCCTATTGCCGCTCCCCAGGCAACCTCCTCAGGGCTCCCATGAAGCCGGATGAAGCGATGATAGAAGTACCGGGCAAACTTCTTTACGGAATCCCGCCTGGGATTAGGCCATTCCGGACAATCTCCATCATCATGTCTTGGCAGAGGGCTATGGCTATTCATTTAAGTGGCTGCCGTCACCTATGTTCAAGGTTGGTGTCTGTTTCCTGAATGTCGACCGCTCTCACCGTTTGCGTCTTTCTCAAAAGGCAACACCGTATCAAGCTATGCATTCTGCCTCAACACCCTGCTTGCCTTACGTCCCAAACCTATTGGAGTGAAAAACTTCAGCACTCTGGCTGTGGCATTCAAGACGGAGAGGAAAGAACAATATCTTCAAAAGAGATATTTGGCCACAGCTTCAATTACTACTCACCCAATGCAGTAAAAAGATATTGCTTTGCGTTTCTATGCTTTTCTTAATCACCCTGCCTGCCCGTAACTTTCCATAGCATCTGAACCCTAACGTTGCAAAAGCCGAGGGTGCTGTAGATCCAAGGCGTCCAAGGGTAAGGCTGTAGCAAGTTACGCCGAACCCTTGGCAACCCGCCAGAGGCGGGCAAGCGCAGGTCGTCAGATCCCGCCCACCGGGGAGATGCAGTATCATCCCGCTAAAAGCGGGGAGGGTAAACAACATGGCCGTTTTTCTATTTTTCTGGATATCACCCGCAGTGAATTCCACAAAATCGTTCAAGAATCTCGCGGAGAAAGGCTATTGTTGGTTTTTACAATCTTGTGCCATGTTGTTTATGCAACTAAAGGGTGAAGTTGAGGCGGAACATAGCAAGCTGATAATGGGACGTCAATCCAAAACAAGAGCATACCAGTTTGGGAGATTTCAGATGTATGCTATGTTGTTACCCCGTGCTTGGGAAAATTGAGTATCGCTTAATTAGGACAGTTAGGAGATTATGAATAGGAAAGTATTCAGCACCCTATTTCTTGCTGTTTTTGCGGTCACGCTTGGGGTGGGCCTCGTTGTTCCGTTGCTTCCTGTATACGCCTATGAACTGGGTGCATCAGGCCTGTACATAGGCTTTATTTTTGGTGCCTTTTCGCTTTCCAGGACTCTCTTTCTACCTTTCTTTGGCCGCCTCTCCGACCTCAAAGGAAGAAAGCCTTTTCTTACAATCGGGCTTCTCGCCTATTTCCTGGTCTCCATCGCCTACGTGTGGTCGAGAGATGTGAATCTTTTTATTACGATTCGCTTTGTTCAGGGAATCGCCTCGGCCATGATTTTGCCAGTAGCCCAGGCGTATGTCGGGGAAATCACACCCAAACACAAAGAGGGCTTTATGATGGGTCTGTTTAATGTTTCCCTTTATGCAGGCCTGAGTATCGGACCCCTCGTGGGCGGTATGGTCAAGGATACCTTTGGCATCCAGACTTCCTTCTTGAGTATGGGGGTAGTGTCATTGGTCGGTTTTCTTCTCTGCCTTATCTTTCTCCCACCTCGCACCTATGAAAAGCTTCTCACATCGGGCAAGCCTCCCCTCCGTTACAGAATCCTTGTGAGAAACAGATACATAGGTGCGCTTTTCATCTTTCGCTTTGCCTATACTTCCTGCATAGGACTTGTGTGGGCCTTTCTGCCCCTGCTTGCCCACGCGGAATTCAAGCTGTCAAGTTCGGCTATCGGCGTTTTAGTTATGCTTGGAGTGCTCATAAGCGGTGTATTGCAGCCCCCCATGGGGCTTTTGGCGGATCGGTTCAACAAGAGGGCATTAATTGCAGTAGGTGGCCTTGTAACGGCAGGAGCAGTCTTTTCCTTTATTCACGCACAAGGGTTTTGGGGACTCTTTGTGGCCAACACCCTGTTTGGGTTGGGCGGAGGTATCTCTGTGCCGGCCGTGATGGCCATGACAGTGATTATCGGACGCCGGACAGATTCCATGGGTTCCGTAATGGCGCTTCTGACCACGGGACACAGTCTTGGCATGTTTGCAGGCCCCATTCTGGGAGGCATCATTACAGACACGTTTCAACTGAGCCTTGCCTTCATGGGAGGAACGGTTGTGATGCTGACAGGCGTTGCGGTTACCCTGCTGTTAACCTCCGGGTTTCGAGCCTGGGAAGAAGCCTGATGGCTTTTGTTGAAGGAACGTCCTGCCTATCGGGATCATTGACAACAGACCGACGGTGATTTAGACTTATTGGCATTCCCAATAGAAGAGGCAATCATGACGAAATCTCAAACTTGTGAAACGATTACAATTGGTTCAACGGAGATCATGCTGGCCAACCCTGCTGAACTTCGCTTGAAATGGGTTGGACAGAAAGAGTTGATCAAGCAGGTGCTGGCCGCGTGGATGGTCATTGACGAAAAGGATGTCCCCTTCAATCCACGGCTTGTAGGAAAGCCCGGAGTAGGCAAGACGACCCTCGGGTATGGTGCTGCCAGGCAATTGAATAGGGAAATCTATCTGTTTCAGGCCACCATGGATACCCGGCCCGAAGACCTGATCATTACCCCTGTGATGGGAGCTGATGGTCGGGTCAAATATGCCGCCAGTTCTTTGGTTACTGCCATGATACGGGGAGGTGTGTGCATCCTGGACGAGGGAAACCGAATGAGTGAAAAATCCTGGGCCTCTCTGGCGCCGCTCTTAGATGATCGTCGATATGTGGAGTCTATCATCACCGGCCTGACCATACCGGCCGATCCCGACTTCAGGTTTGTCGTGACGATCAATGAAGATGCTTCTACGTACGAGGTTCCTGAATACATCCATTCCAGGCTGCAGCCCCAGATCTTCATCGATTTTCCTGATCGGGAAGACGAGCTGTTGATTCTCAAAGAGAATCTCCCCTTTGCCGATGAAGACATCCTGAACTACATGGTCGACTTTCTCCAGCGGGCCCACATGGCCGATGAGGTCTATTCCGTGCGGGACGGGATCAACATGGCCAGGTATGCCCTCAAGATGATGCACGGAACGCAAATGACCAAGGAAGACGCCATCAGCCTTGCCATCCTGACCGTGCTTGGGGAAGAGGGGGTTAGATATGAGGCCTGAGCCTACACTTTGAACTTTATGCCATAAGCCTTGCGCCTTGTGCCGGTGTTGACACCCGCTGCCCCGGCATGCCAATACGTTATTGTTCCATCTGTGCATGAAGTCTTTTCCTTCAAATGACTAGCGACTCCCTACAACCTTTTGGCCCTGTCTATCCGGTGCCAATCGTCCACTACAGCTTGGAGTTTGCAAGTGAGGTCCGGGATCTGTTTAGGCGCATTAGACCGGATGCCGTGGCCGTGGAACTTCCTAGATCCCTTCGAGATGTGGTTCAAAAAGGCGTCCTGAGACTTCCCGAGGTCTCGATCGTTCTGTACGAAAACCGCAAGGGCGAAACGATCTACGTCCCGATTGAACCGACCGATCCTGTTGCAGAAGCCATACGATCCGGGCTCGAGGCTAATGTGCCTGTCCACTTTGTGGATCTGGACCTTGATGAGTACCCTCACCATCGAGATTATGTCCCCGACACCTATGCCGCCCACCGTCTGGGCATTGAGACCTACTTTGACATCTACTCAAGGGAGGTCCAGCCCGGGCTTGAGAAAGGCCCGGCAGATACAAGGCGTGAGGCCGGTATGGCCTACCATCTGCAAAGCCTTTCCGCCAAATACGACAAGATACTCTTCGTCTGCGGGTTAACTCATCTTGAGGGTGTCAAAACAGCTTTTTTTCGTCCGCAGGCTGAGCCCCTTGAGAAGAAACAACGAACCGGGATAAGCCTCTTCAACGTCCACCCGGACGATCTGCCTGAGGTCATGACCGAATACCCCTTTTTGGCAGCTGTGTATGAGCACCGAAGGCACAAGCTGCCTCCCGAACCAGAACTCTCTAAGTTTACGGTCAGGAAGAAGATGGGTGTTCTGACCCTGATGAGCGGCGGCAAGGATACATGTTCTGAAGAGGAGGCCTTGGATGCCTCAATACGCTGGACAGTGCATCGCATGAAGCCAGGTCCGGTAGACCGCCAGGCTGCCAGCTACCGACTCTTTCAGCAGGCATCCCGACATTATCGTCAGGATACAGGAGAAGAGGTCCACCGCTGGCAAAGGAAATCTTTTTTTCGTTTTTCAAGAAACTATGCCCTTCTAGAAAACCGCCTATTGCCTGATTTTTATCAGCTCCTTATATCAGCCCGAGGATGCGTGGACGACAACTTTTGTTACGCCTTCTGGCGCCTGGGATCCTTTTGTCCGTGGCAGAAGTCTGAGTCTTCGGTTCCTACCATACGCATCCGCGGGGAGATGCTTTCGCTGGGAACTCGAAAGATTCATATCCGTAGAATGCTGCCCAGGGTCAAGCGTCGACCAGTCTATATACCGAAGAAACGCCGAATGAAGGAGCGGAGACCAGGAGAGTGGTTCGAGGGTTTTGCCGATCCTTACATTTGCTCGTACCCGCCCGATGACCTCGTAATCGAAGACTACGGCAGCTTTCTTAAAACCAAGGGCGCCAACGTGCTGTCTGCAGAGGATGCCGTCTCCGTGCCATTCGAGACCACGCTTTTGGACGGAATCGATATGCGGGAAACCGTGAGACATCTCCATGAAGGGCGTATCTATGTGAGGGAGTTCAAGCGAATCAAAGGAGGCGTTGGATCGATCGTCGTCATCTTTGACCAGGATAGAACCGGAGAGAGATATCCCCACCTGATGACATGGCTAGGAGAGCACGATCAAGAGTCGGACATGGCCTTTTATGCCACTGATCCCGCAGACCACATTGTAGGGCCGGGGATCTGCCGGGCCACGTACGGAGGCTTTCTAATGACTTATCCTCCGCTTCGGCTTGCTGATGTCTGGGGAGACCCGGAATATGACTGGGCCCGGACCAAAGCCGAGCGCCTCCTTTTGGCAGGCCTGGAATACAGCATAGAAAAGCATGTTGTCTTTGTTGCCAAGCAGCCCCCGCGGTCCTTTATTAAACAGGTGGCGGGCAGATGGGGCAAACAGATAGTGTACATACCGATTGGCCAACTCTCTCCCATAAAGCTAAAAGAGATCAGGACGCTTCACGTACTGGCAGGCAAGGACAAACGCGAGATTGCTAAGGATTATATATGGTGAGACAACTGACCGATCTTGCGCCTACCTCAAGGCAGACCAGATCACTATTGAAGAAAACAAACGGAAGGTTGTTTTTTTCGCTTTCAGCTTTCAGCTTTGACCTTTGAACTGTCAGCCGATGTTTCTTTTTTCTCGATTTCCTGGACGTGCTCGCCAAACTGGCAGGCATTTTTCATTCATGTGGAGATGCCAAGCTTTGGCAGGATATACACTTGGAGCAAGATCCAGACAACAACGACGCCTAGCATAACGAATATATTGGACATTTTGCTTCCCCTCAGCCAACGGCTGGGACGACTTACGCTCAAGAAAATCCCCGAGATGGCGTACACGAAGGTGGCGCAGAGACCCCTGCACCTTGGGGGCTAGCGTTTGAAGAAAATACTGAAAGCAGGCGCTCCGGCTTCGATGCCCCGCACTTGGGACACTCTATGGGCTCCTTGTCGCTTGCGAAAACAATCTGTTCAAATTGGTGTTTACATTTTGGACATAAAAATTCGTACAGTGGCATTGTGAACTCCTTGTGCTTCGACCCAAACCAACGCTTTGCAATCAAAAGCGTCGAGACAAGTATATAGCATTGTATAGAAATAATTAATCATTCTTTCCGGTATTGCAACCCCTTTTGTCGATTTATGTTACCAAGTTGTTTTTTATGGCCACAGACACACCCCGGTTAAATACTTGAAAATTTAACGGGACAGAAAATCCGGTGAAATCGGCAGACCCGAAGTGCCAAAAAAACGAAGGAAAGAATAGCCTTGCAACTAACTCGGCTAGGTGACAGATTTCTACTGCCCCGCTCTGAGATAACCCGTTGCAATGGTATCGATTATTGTTGGTGCTTCGTTTTCTTGGCGGTGGATTTGGGTCTGTTTCATGCCCCCATTAGCATACTGAGGTTTGCCGACCATGATCAAAAAATACCTCCCCTGGCTCATCGCGTTATTGTATTTCATCAATCCCTATGATGTGGTGCCGGATTTCTTAGTGGGCCCCGGACAGCTGGACGACCTCGCCGTCTTTGCGCTTGTCCTGTGGTGGCTGTCCAGATTGAAAAAGGCCTCCCAGGCAGCCAACGCTTATTCGTCGCATTCAGAAAGAAGGCATAGTCCTCCCGGTCAAGAAGAAGCCGACGAGGAAAACCCGTATAAGATCCTCGGAATACAGCCTGGCGCCTCCAAGGAAGAGATCAGAGCGGCCCACAAGAAACTCGCCGCCCAATACCACCCCGACAAGGTCCAGCACCTGGGCAAAGAGTTTCAGGACCTAGCCCACAAGAAATTTGTAGCTATTCAAAAAGCTTATGATGAACTCGTGAAGTGATATGCCTGGACCATAGGGCCCCATTTCAGAAGGCGACGGCTTGCCCCTGAAGGTCTTCTACCGAAACCCTCCTGTCCGACAACAGATTAGAGCGGTGCTAAGAAATATGTTTCGTTTGCGGCAATCTTCTAAGCTGTCAGGGGGTATCCCTGATAGCCACCTATGTGGGTTCAAAACGGAACACACTTATGAGAATTACTGTAGATCGTTCTGTTCGATTCGGAAACCTCGTGGAGCGCAGTCGGGTGTTCGGCGATCAAGAATAGACTGTTTGCCCGGCACATGGTAAGATCAGGTTCTATTGAACGATGACCGCATGGTACAACTACCCGAGATTAGAAGCACGTGCGCGAATACTAAAGTCGAGGTTTGAACAGAGGTGAGTTTTCTTATAAACGCCTTTCAAGAGGCCTGGCATCTACTTCTGGAGTCGTCCGTATACGTCCTTTTGGGGCTATTGGTCAGCGGCCTTCTGCGAGTTCTCCTTAACCCGGACTCCGTAGCTCAGCATCTGGGCCAAGGCCGATTCGCCTCGGTGTTTAAGGCCGCATTGCTCGGGATACCCATACCGTTGTGATCCTGCGGTGTCTTGCCCACAGGTGTGGCGCTAAAGAAACAGGGGGCCAATAATGGGGCCACTACGGCCTTCCTGATATCGACCCCCGAGTCGGGAGTCGATTCTATTGCCATAACATACGCCTTGCTGGACCCCATCATGACAGTGGCCCGACCATTCGTTGCATTTGTCACGGCCGCTTGTGCCGGTATAGTGGAAAACCTGTTCGGCGCTGTCGATAATGACGGTTCGATCTCCCGCGACCTGACTTGTCCAGTGGACGGCTGTTGTGACGGGGAGGAATGCCCACCCGAGGAACACAACCGGCACCACAGTTTTGGGGAGAAGATCACGGCCGGGCTCCGGTATGCCCTGACAGAACTCTGGAGTGACATGGCCGGGTGGTTTCTGGTAGGTTTGGTCCTGGCCGGGTTGATCACATCCATCATCCCTGATGACGTGGTGACCAGATACGCGGGCGGGGGTCTGCCGTCTATGCTTGTCATGCTCGGCGTTGGTATTCCGTTGTACATTTGTGCCACAGCCTCAACGCCGATTGCCGCGGCTTTGATTCTGAAGGGGGCCAGTCCAGGGGCAGCTTTGGTTTTTCTCCTCGCAGGCCCTGCGACGAACGTCACCTCTCTGACAGTCCTGCTGGGCATCCTGGGCAAGAGGGCCACCGCCATTTATTTGACGACCATAGGCCTATCTACAGTCCTCTTCGGCTTGGCTCTTGATAAGGTTTACACATCCTTCGGTCTTTCAGCTCGAGCTATGGCAGGCCAAGCGTCTGAAGTCATCCCGGTCTGGACTGAATGGGTAGGGGCAGTGATCCTTCTGCTCCTGTCTGTGAAACCGGTTTCCTGCGGCATCATAGCCTGGACCAGACGGACAATGGCTGGCCGTCGCCGAGCAGTCGACAGTGCTCGTCCTTGCGCTTCGCCCTCTTGAGACTGCTCATCTGGATCGGTCGGATCCTGAACCTAAACGCCACACCACAGGTAGGGGATTATAGGAGTTATACCAAGCGGGAGGTATTGCTGAGGGCTACCATAGAAACCATAAGAATGTTATGGCCCCCTCACAGCCCGTATTGAACCACGTCCAATATCTGCCTCAATTCTTGTCATCCGCCATTTTGTTTCTCTTTCGGTCGTCACAATCGGGACCATTTGTCCACCACCCTGATTAGCACTCCAGTACCATTTTCCCTCACTAGCCGTGGGGAAAAACGGCTTCTTCTTGTATATAGACCGCAGCTCCTCTTCAGAGGGTAACCGCCAGTCACTGTAACCACCGCACCTGATTCTCTTCACATATCTCGTGGCGGATTCGTACGGCAGACTTTTCTGCATATCAAGATAGGAGTCAAAAGCACACCATACCAAACCCGTCCTTCTGTCAGTTATTGTGCCGTTATTATAGACATAAGTGTTGCCAGTTCCTTTGATCCGCTGACGTATTCCTTCCTCTTCCCTTGAAAGCCTTCTTAGTTTACCCAACAAAAATCGAGCATTTTGAACGAATTCGCCTGTGGTGTTTTGATTAATATAGAGAGTTAGTTTATTTATCCTCTCAGATATGCCTGTTCCCTGGTTATTACAGTAACGCTCAATCTCTTTCCAAACGCTTGACGCCTGCTCCGTTTTCAATTCACTGAGTCTGGCTTTCGCATCGCTGAGGTACTTCCCAGAAACATTTCTTCGCACAAAATCTTCCAGAAGACTTATCTTGCTCTCTACGCTTCTTTTCGCGTCTCCGCAAGACTTGATGGTCTCCTTCCATGATATCGTGTCACTCTTTTCTTCCAATTCCTTCAATTGCTTTGTTGCATCCTCCAAAAGCTCTTCTGGCGGATGCTGTGCCAAAAACCCTTTCACTCTGCCAATTCTGTCATCCAGGTCGTTTTCCTCAGACGTGGCATACGGTAGTATTTTCTCCCATGCCTCCTCACCCCGAAGCTTCTCATCCAGTGCATCAACTCTACTTGTTATGCTCGACCTCACAGATGAATCAGGATTGTCTTCCAAATATCTCAGATATACCTGCTTGGCCGCCGCATAATCTTCACCTTTGGCGTCTGCCTCGACTATCAAAGCAGCCAAATCTCTGTCGCCGCCATGCCTATTGAGGCACTCACTTCGTAGCGCCTCTACTTCATCCCCCCACTGCGACTCATCAAGATTCTCATCGAACTCGTTGCATACCTGTATGCACTCATTCCAGTCCTCATTACTATTGAGCAGTGCAATCTTTTCCTTGAAATGCGTATAATAGTCTTCGCTGGAGTCGGCAATTAGCTTCTTGACTTCTTCTATATGTTTTCCTTCTGGATGATTGTTTAGGTATAACTTATATGCGCTGACCCTCGTTTTTGCATTGCACTTCGAAAGCCAACGCACTGCCTCATAATCCTTATCGTCTGCCAGGCCGCGGACTTTGCTGATATTCTTATTGACTTCCGTGGCATAAGTGGCTTCGGGATGTTCCGAAAGCAGCTGCTCGTAGATTGTTTCGGCTTTTTTATAGTCCTTGTTCTTCAGCATATTGTTCACATTGCGTTTCGCAATTTCAAACTGACGTTCCTGAATATGTGTATATAGATCCGCGATCCGCTTTTCGGCGTCTCTGGTATATCTGCTTGTTTTGTGGGACATTACAAAGCCGCCTAATGCGTCGATCTTTTCCTCCACCGTTGGCTCATTCTCAAATTCATCCAGGAACAGGTGATATTCGGTCTTAAGGCGTCCGTCTTCCCAGATATAGAAAAAGCAGACTGAACCAAAAATCAAGATACAGCCTGTCCCAACAAGGGCCAGAAGCCGTATCTTCTTTCTACGTCGTTCTGACGTTAGAAAACGGCTGGCCGTGTCAATCAGCTCTTCTGTTTGAGAACCTACGGTGGCATCCAACGAAACGGCCTTCTTGGCATATTCCAGGGCACGATCATAATGGCCTTTCTCCAACCGTTCTTGAGCAGATCCAACGTATTTTCTGGCTTTATCTATGCGCTTTTTGGCCTCCTCCACTAGTTTGTATGCTGAAGGATGGTCGGGGACTGTTTGCAGAGCCTTGGAGAAGTATTTACAGGCCAGTTCTGGTTTGTGGTTGGCTTCAAGTTCCTTTTTCCCATGGGCAACAGCAGCATCTGCCGCCTTGAGCTTGTCTGATGCTGCCTTTTCTATTTTGGCGAGGGCCTCATTTTCAAGCCCCAGAGATTGCAACTCTTTGCAAGCTGTGACAATCCCGTAAAAGCAGCGTGTCTTCCTACAGGTTTCTATATAGGCTACAAGTTTCTTGGTTTGTTCTGCTCCATCGAGGCGATCCAAGAGCCTCTGAACGTCAGGGAATTCCTTCAAGGCCTTCCTGGCATGAGACACACTCTCGCCAATATGTGCCCGCTCAATTGCCGCGTCGATCTTAGAACAATAGGCGTCGATTTTACCCTGACATTCTCCACAAGCATTGTCGATGCAAGCCAGGCAAGTCGTATTGTCACAGTATTCGCAAGTGCTGAGGCAATCGTCACAGGCAGGATGGCCGCTGCCGCATTTGTTATGCGGATCCGGTTCCAGGCAATATGCACAAGCTTCTTTCTCTTGCGCCTCAGGCTCCGGCTGCGACTGAGGTTCCCCTTCAGACACAACCGGTGCAAAGAAATCTGTTGAATCCAAAGGTAATGACGACTCGTTTTTCTTGGCCCAGCTAGCTGCTCTCTCATTCAAAGGCGAATTGAGGTCATAGGTTTGATATGAAATCATACAGGCTATGTGTTTTACTACATCAAGGAGTGATGTACTCGCAGACCAGGAACTTTCGTCCCCGATCCATATTTCAGACTCGTTCATGTTTGGATGAAATATCTCTGTTTTGATCTTGCAATAGGGAGGAGATGACGGGTATTCGTTTAATAATATTATTTGGACTTCATGGTGTGTTACGAAAGAGGTCTGGCCTTTAGATGGATCAAACTTAACGCCCTTGATATTGTATTCAATAATATATTGGTTAGCGGGGGTCCCTTTCGTCTGACCAATCTTTATGAAGTCATTTCCTAAGAGTTCTCTGGTAAGACGGTCGTAATCGTTCTCCAGACGTTTTAGTCGCTGATCTGACACTATCTGCTCCGTTTTATGCCCGTGTAATTGAGTGGTTTGGACAAGCAAGGGCCTTTGCTCAACTATCCCTTAACCCAACAGCGACGGTTAAATTGCAAATTTTGTGCCTTTCGGGTTCAAGGATGGAAAATAACGCATTGGCTCCGACTGCTTATGTCTTTCAGTATCTGTATGTCATCAAAATGTTTCGATATTGTTACATATCGAAACCCCTCAGAGCATGCAAGCAAAAATTAAACCTCTCACACTACCGAGACCTTTGCAAAACATTCGATTCTGTACAAGATCAAGGAGAAAGAAGGGCTCAGCTACAGACAGCCGCGGACTGCAATACTTTATGAGACCTGTGGAAACCGTTCAGTTTTGTTCAAGTTCAAGGGCAATTCCACATAACAGTGGAATTGGACAGCCGTCAGACTGCCCGCAAGGGCGATCCCGCAGGACTGCGGGAGAGTCAACGAGAGGATTTTGACCGCAGGAATACTTT
>JAQYVR010000053.1 GCA_030145395.1 Desulfobacteria bacterium | reverse complement strand
CCGTGTATGCTCCGCTTTTTCGCTTGTCCCGCCATAGCTCTTTGAGCGACGGCGGACCGCCCCCGCGTTTGCTGAGCACCTTGAACTTAGAGACAGATTCGAAGTCCCGCCGTCAGGCGGGGCCCTGAACCCTGATCCACTTCTTTTGAGATGGCTTGTAGTGTCTGCAGATGCATCAAAAATCGAAAGGCTCCATGCCCCAGGCATGAAGCCTTTCTTCTTTTGCATATACTTATATCATGTACCAAATGAAATTGTACTATATTACCCTGTCGTGTCCGAATAACTTGAGTGCGACAGGCAATGCGGGACGAAGGCTTTTTATTTCTTCGTCTTCTTCTCTTTTGCCCCCTTCAGATCTTCAACCTCTTTTTTCAGTTTGTCCACCTCTTCCTTATACTCACCAACCTCCGCCGGGCTAACGGAAGGCCCAAAATCATCCTCTTTGGTCTTCCATGTATCTTTCAATTCGTCAAATCCCAGATAGATTGCCAACGCACCGCCCGACAGCAGGGCGAATGGAATAGCACCCGCCAAGAGCTGCAGGAAGGGTTTCCACCATACTGCCAAACCAACAATCCCCAGAACAGCCGCGGCCGCTCCCCCAATTAATGTCTTCATGTTACACCAGCCTCCTTTTTATTATATGTTCAAATAAGTTCAACTTACATCTTAATTTCCGTAACATAAGCCAGCGAGCAAATCAAGCACAAAAATATACATTACCCCCTTTTTCGTTCAAATAGCGATATCACTTTGTTATCGACAGACACGCCCTCCTCGCTGGCATCGCTGTCGGATAATTCACTCCGGGGCACCGCTTGCTCCGCCCCTCTAATCTCTTCCATCCTGATTGACCCGCTGTCTATTGTGAAGGCTTCGCCGTTGATATATTCCTCTCTGAGCAGCCAGGTGGTCTCTGTCAACGGAATCTGTAAAATAAGTAGCCTTACCTGATACCAATCGGCCTTCTTGTCAGCCGAGATATCTTCGATACGGGCAAAAAAAGCCGGCTCTTCTTCGCGGTAGATTAGTACAATGTCTCCGATTGTTGCCACAGTGGTCAACTTATACCATACTATTTTCAAATTGACACAGGAAAAATGTGTGCTATCATTCCCGTCGGACATGGCCGGAAGTTGCCCTTTATAACTATCTGTAATTCAGGAGAAAGTTTCCCTTTTCTTCGTCCATTGCCTAAAACTACGGTCGATCCTTAAACCCGCCATTCCGGGGTTCCATTTTGCCTAAAGCGGATCCCAATTGGGACGATGCCCCTAAATTCAGAGACTGAAACCTATGGGACTGCCTCAACGCATAAGAGAAACAATCAGAACATGGGTGGACGTTGCTCTTCAGCACCATCACGATCATTACACCTGTAGCCTGCCGAAAAGATCGGGTTTTTTGTCATCTTTGATTCTGAAATCGTTGTTTTCCGATGTTTATATAAACCCGACTCAGACGGCGTTCCTAAAATCATTGTCCAAGAAAGGGATTATCGTCTACGCCTCTAAGTACAAGAGCCGATTTGAATACCTGTTCTATCACATACGATATAAAGAAGAAGGCATGCCGTTTCCAGAAATCGGTTTTGAATATAGGATCTTGCTCTGGCAAAAAATCTCGCGGCTCGCTCGTATTATTTTAGCCCATTTGGATCATCTAATCAGGTTTAGGGCCTTTCCAAATCCTTACGAATCGGGCTTTTTCAAACGTCAAATGGAAACGGGATCTGCGGCTTTTCTGTCTCTGATCGACCCTAAGGGCTTCTATCATCACTTTGTAAAGGCCAAACAGGATCCTTTGAAATACCTTATTGAAATGCAGCGCACAATTGATCGTCCGATTCACATAGTACCCCAGTGGATACTCTTCAGTAAAAGGCCTCACCGTCCTCCCAGGAGTCTTGTGGATGTTTTTTTTGGCAGCAAGGAGAACCCGGGGCGGCTCCGACGATGGACAGTTATCTTGCGTGCCCCTCAAAAGGCCTTCGTAGAAATCTCTGATCCGATTAACCTGAAGGGATTTCTTCAGGAACCCGACAACCTGGATCGAGGCCTTGAACCGCTCTCATTCAGGCTCCGAAACAGGCTCTTAGACCACATGAATCGCCATCGCCAGAGCATCACGGGGCCTGCCCTCAAAACGCCTGTCGAACTAAAAGAACTCATACTCAGAGATGAACACTTTCGAAATTTCATGAAACAGTATGCTGAATCCCAAAATAAGGATGTCAGTGAAATCTACAGGGAAGCCGATGGCTACCTCGATGAAATCGCAGCAAACTACAGTGTTGGCTTTGTTCAGACACTTATCACTATTTTTGGATGGATATGGAAGACCATGTTTGATGGTGTCACACTCGACATGGAAGGCTTGAACCGCGTAAAAAGGGCTGCCACAAAGGCACCCCTTGTCTTTGTTCCTTGTCATAAGAGCCATTTTGATTACCTGATCCTTAACTATCTTCTATTTCGCAATAATATGCCAAGTCCCCATATTGCTGCTGGGCGTAACATGGCCTTTTGGCCCATGGGAACCCTCTTCAGAAAAGGGGGTGCTTTTTTCCTTAGACGGACTTTTCGCGGGGCAAAATTATATGCGGCTGTCTTCGCAAGATACGTGCATATGTTAATTAAGCAGGGGTTCAATATTGAGTTCTTTATTGAAGGGGGACGAAGTCGGACTGGAAAACTCGTCCTTCCGAAGACAGGTTTGGTCTCCATACTTTTGGATGCATACAGAAAAGGGGCTTGTCCGGATTTGATGTTTGTGCCCGTCTATATTGGATATGACCGCCTTCTGGAAGAGGGCGCTATCTTCAGGGAATTGGAAGGGGCTGAGAAGAAGCAGGAAAGCTTCTGGGAACTGATCCGTGCCCGAAAGGTCTTGAAAAGCCGTTGCGGACGTATATACGTCCAGTTTGCCCAGCCGATCTCGACCAAGGCCTTGGTGTCAGGAGCCAACCCTTCACTCCAAGATATGGAACAAACTGAATTTCAGGCCCTTGGCCGCAATCTTTCACACCGGATTATCAGTGCCATTAACAGCATATCGGTGGTCACAGCCCAGGCATTGACAGCCTCTGCTATTTTAAATTACCCCAAGCTGCGTTTCAGCAAAGAAGAGCTTATGGTCAATGTGGAGACTTATCTAAGCTATTTACATGCCCAGAAGGCCCGCTTTTCAGAAAACATAGGTGATCCCCGTAATGCCGTGGAAAACGTATTAGCCATGTATTGTGATCGAAAGTTTATCGGAAGACAAAGAGCAAAAGGGCAGGATGGTATAGCCCCCGATCGGGAATGGTATGTTGTTTGGGAAAACAAACGACTAAACCTTGAATACTACAAAAATAACTGCATTCATTTCTTTGTTCCTGCAGCGTATACGGCCCTGGCTATCCTCTCCTATGACGCCTTTCAATTTTCGGCATCCGCCTTGCACTCGGATTACGATTTCTTGCAGGATTTCTTTAAGTACGAATTCGCCTATGACGTAGACAAGACGCCGGGATATATGGTCAGAAAAACCCTGAAGGCCTTCATAGATGATGCTATACTTATGCCTCATCGTACACTGCCTGACACTTACAATATTACTGCGGCAGGTTTCCGAAAATTGTTATGTTTTGCAAGCTTCCTAAAGACCTATTTTGAAGCTTACTGGGTAGTACTCAAGGTACTGCAAACATACAATAGGAGAGACATGGTCAAGAAAGAACGTCTAAAAAAGATTCGGGCGACAGGCAATCAGTTGTACAAGCAACAAGAAATTGAAAGGAGCGAGGCCCTTTCGCAAATCAATTACGAAAACGGCCTGACATTTTTCAATTTCAAAGGGATAAAGGGGGCCGAAGACAAAGAAGAGATTGAATTCTATACCGGGGTAGTCCAAAAATATTTAGGATGCTTTGCCGTGCATAAATAGAAACTGTTATTGAGTATTGACGATGGAAAACAATCATCAATACTCAATCGTCAACAGTCATTGAGTTCGGCTTCGTTGCCACAATCAGATGGTGAGCAAAAAGCTTCTTTGCTACCCGCAAGACGTCCTCTGCACTAACACTTTCAATGAGATCAGGATACTTGACATCATAATCATGGCCCAGCCCTAAGATCTCGTTAAAAGCTGCACTTGAGGTCTGCGACGCTATTGTTTCGAGGCCCATCTCGTGTGCGGTAATACACATATTCTTGGCTTGGTCCAAGGTAGTGGGGTCCACCTCCCCTTTTTGAATCAAGTCCATCTTATCCAGAACAATCTTTAGAACACTTTCATAGTTATCCGGAGTGGTCTGGGCCATAATTCCGAAATAGCCACCGTCTATCCCAAACGAGGGATAGGCGTGCACAACATAGACCAGACTTCTGTCCCCTCCTCTCAAGGCCTCGTGCAGCCACCCACTGGGATAACGGATACCCGAAATAACCGCGTCCAGCACGTCCACAACAGGACGATCAATGTCGGTAAGCGTCAGGCCATTATATCCTACTACAATGGCTGCGGCTGTCTTCTCGTTAAATACCTCAAAACTCTCGTTTTGAATAATGTTCTGGGTCTCTATTTCAATGATCGGCTCTTCCAGAATACCCGGTTGAAAATCTCCAAAGGCCTGTTCAACCATTGAGGTTACCGTCCCGGAGTCAATGTCTCCGAATATAGCCAGTACAGCATTGTTCGGCATCATGACCGACTCGTAAAAATCTTTTATCTCTTTACGAGAGAATCTCTCCACGGCTTTGGCCGAGCCTATCACATCATTTCGGTAAGGGTGCTTATGGTAATAATGCCGCTTCATCATTCGGCTGATTTCCGTAGTCCAATTTTCGTCGAGTCTTTGTATCGCCATGAGCGTTTCCCGACGCTGTTTTGCTATCTCTTCTTTCGGAAATGTGGGGTGAAGAGCCACGTCCGAAAGCAGGTCCATGGCCAGACCGAAGTGTTCCCTTAGGACAGTAACGGAGACACTGACCGAATTGCGTCCAGAGCTTGACTCGATCGATCCTCCCACATCCTCGATCGCCCTCGCGATTTCAGCTTTCGATCTATTCTTGGTCCCCTTGGTTAAAAGGGCCGCCATAAAATGAGAAAGCCCGGGCTTGTCTTCCGGCTCAAACCGAAGCCCCCCCCTGATTATTAGCTTTAGAACCACAATAGGTGCTGCTGTGCTTCTTTTCAGAAGAAGAGTCATCTGATTCGGCAGTATGACCCTCTCCACTTTCTCCTTTAAGCCGGATGGTGGCGAGTCCGACCCCACCGATTTCGATGGCACCTCGCTCGGCTTGATGACTGCAAGAGTCATACGGTCTTTTCGAAAATACTTCCTGGCCACTCGCATTACATCCTCGCCGGTTACCTCCTGGGTCCTCGCCACGTAGTTTTCGCTGAAATAAGGATCACCTGTGGTTACCCAATCCACGGCAAGCTGCCTGGCCTGGCTCTGTGCAGACTCCTGCCCATAGACATGATCCGCCACGACCTTATTCTTAGCCCGTCTCAGGGCTTCTTTGCTTATCGAGTCTTTCTGAACGGCTGATATCTCTTCCCAGACAGCATCAATCGCTTCGGACAGGTCCTTGTACGCCAAATCCATAGAAATAAGAAACTGGCCTTTTGCAAAAGTTGGCGTCCAACTCGCGGCACTGATGGAAAGGACTAGGCCCTTCTCATCGCGTACTGTCTGATACAGCCTTGAAGTACGACCATCGCCCATGATAACAGCCAACACGTCAACGGGATAAAGGTCTGGATCGGTCAAACCAACGGTTCGAAAACCAAGTTGAGCCTGTGCAATTCTAGCCATAGCCAGGCTCTTTTCAACAGTGCGCGGCGCAAACTGGGCTGGTTCTATCGGCAGAACATACGGCGGCTTGGTAGCGCGTTTCACACTTCCGGCAAAATCCATTATTGTCCTGAGTACCTCTTGTTTCTTTATGTCTCCAGCCACAGAAACCACCATATTCTCCGGAGTATACCACCGGCGATAATGAGCTATGAGGTCCTCTTTACCCATATTGAGAAAGATCTCTTTTTCTCCAATAACCGGGTAACGGACAGGATGCTCTCGGTATGCCGTCTTCATAAATGTGTACCACAGCTGCCGAGACGGATCATTCTCCCCCATCTGAAATTCCTGGAGAATCACCCCTTTTTCTCTCTGATATTCAGTTTCATCAAACTGACAGTCGGTCACATAGCCCAAAAGCAGGTGGAGGGCCTCTTTGTAATGTGCCCGCGTGGTCTTGATATAATAGACAGTATTTTCGTAGCCTGTGTAAGCGTTAGTGGCCCCACCTATGGCCTGAAGACGTTCCTTGATCTGTGTCTCACTGAGTTTCGATGTTGTACCGCCCGAGACCACATGCTCGAGGTAGTGGGACAAACCACCCTGTATTCTCTCGCCTTCATATATCGATCCAGTCTTAACCAAAATGTGCGACGAAACCACTGTTGATCCGTGAGACTCACGAATCAACACTGTAAGCCCATTCTTCAGTACGACAAACAGGTCATCGGGTTTCGAAGGGATGATGCGGTCGATCTCTGGATTCTTCAAGACGTCGGCACTGTCTTGAGGTGAAGAATCCGGCTCTGTTGCCGAATATGCGTGCCCGTTAAGAACGAAGACAAAAAGGAGTACCGCTGGCAACAAGGCCAGGCCCATCTTTGGCGTAAGGGATTCTAAGTAAGATCTACGGTCTGTCATCGGTCTTTCAATCTCCTAAAGATTTTTCTTGGTAGTTCTTCTGCGTGTGAACAATTATATTCCTTTTATTTAGGACGTCAATGCTCTTTGCCGCAAATAGTCGATTCATGGAATAACATTATGGACAAAGAAAGCACGTATTTCAAGAAGAAGGCATGTTGACATAAGGAAATCAATGCTTTAAATTAATATTTTATGACTGGAGGCACACATCTTAAGTATTACAAGTATAGATCAGATGCAGCAAGAATCAAAGCGCCTGCTGCAAGCTGGCAAGACTATCGCTTTCGTTCCCACCATGGGTTGGTTGCACGAGGGTCATCTGGCCCTTATGCGAGAGGGCCGAAGACTTGGAGACACCCTGATAGTCAGTATCTTTGTCAATCCCACACAGTTTGGTCCCGCAGAAGACTTTCAGACATATCCTAAGGACCTTGACCGGGACCTAAACCTGGCCAATTCTGTGGGGGTTGATGTTATCTTTGCCCCAGAAATCGGGGCTATGTACGACAAAGCGTTTCAGACTCATGTCGATTTGGAGATGCTTCCCCGGCATCTTTGCGGCCTTTCGAGGCCGGGCCATTTTCGGGGCGTTGCCACGGTAGTGACAAAGTTGTTTAACATTGTCAGGCCTCATGTGGCCATTTTTGGTGAAAAAGACTATCAACAGTTGGCTATCATCCGTCGCATGGTCCACGATTTGAGTCTCAACATAAGGGTCGTCGGGGTCCCGACTGTGCGGGAGTCCGACGGTCTGGCTATGAGTTCCCGAAACACGTATCTGTCTGAAGATGAGAGGCGTTCCGCACAGTCCCTCTTTCATTCACTTAAGCAGGCCCAGGAAAACGTTGCTGAAGGGATAAGGGATGCCGAAGAACTCATCCGCGGAGCATCGGAGCTTATAGGCTCCCATCCTCATGTGAAAATTGACTATGTGTCCATATGTGACCCCGAAACCCTCGAAGATGTCGACCGGGTTGAGGGTGCAGCTCTGATGGCCCTGGCTGTACGGGTCGGTAAAACGCGTTTAATAGACAATGCAATATTAAAACCAATTGCAGATTGACAATTGACAATTTACTCTTCCAATATTCAATGCTTATGATTCGTACTTTTCTGAAATCAAAAATCCACCGGGCCACAGTAACCCGGGTTGACCTGAACTATGAAGGGAGCCTTGGAGTCGATGCTGACCTCATGAAGGCAGCAGATATATTGCCCTATGAGCTTGTTCAAGTATACAACATCAACAATGGTGAGCGATTCGAGACCTATGCCATAGAAGAGAGTGCGGGCTCAGGAACCATTGCTCTCAAAGGGGCGGCAGCCCGAAAAGGGGCCGAGGGAGACTTGATTATTATAACCTGTTATACAACCATGGATGACAAGAATACAGGAGGCTTTGAGCCTTCTATCGTCCTTGTAGATAAAAACAACAGAATCGAGGGGGCTAATGCATGAAAGACTACTTGTTCACATCAGAATCGGTTACCGAGGGACACCCGGACAAGGTGGCCGATCAGATATCAGACTCCATACTGGACAACATCTTGGAGCAGGACCCAAATGGTCGAGTGGCTTGCGAAACCCTTGTGACCACCGGTCTTGTCTTCATAGCAGGAGAGATCACTACGACCTGCTATGTGGACATGCCCCGCATCGTCCGGGAGACTGTTCAAGACATAGGCTACAATTCATCAACAATGGGTTTTGACTGGGAAACCTGCTCGGTAATCACCAGCATTGATCAGCAGTCCACTGACATCGCACAGGGAGTCAATGGAAAGGGACTCTCCAAGGAGCAGGGAGCCGGTGATCAGGGCCTTATGTTTGGCTATGCCTGCGACGAAACTCCTGAACTGATGCCCATGCCTATATGCTACGCACACAAACTGACGAAACGCCTGGCACAGGTCCGTAAAAACGGGTCACTCGATTTTCTTCGCCCTGACGGCAAGTCCCAAATCACGATTCAATATGAAAACGGGAAACCCAAACGGGTGGAAGCCGTCGTGATTGCATCACAACACAGTCCGGACGTCTCATATGCCAAGCTAAAAAAGGCTATCATCGAGGAAGTTATAAAGAAGGTTGTGCCCAAGAAAATGATCGACGGGGACACCAAATATTTTATTAACACCACAGGCCGCTTCGTGGTCGGCGGCCCAATGGGGGATGCAGGCCTGACCGGCCGAAAGATAATTGTGGATACTTACGGCGGCCAGGGGAGTCACGGCGGAGGGTGCTTCTCGGGCAAAGACCCGTCCAAAGTGGATCGAAGCGCTTCTTATATGGCAAGACATGTTGCCAAAAATATTGTGGCAGCAGGACTGGCCAGGAAATGCGAAGTGCAACTAGCTTATTCTATCGGTGTGGCACAGCCTGTTTCAGTTCTCGTTGACGGTTTCGGGACCGAGACAATCCCCCGAGAACGGATTTCCAGTATAGTCAGGGAG
>JAQYVR010000023.1 GCA_030145395.1 Desulfobacteria bacterium | reverse complement strand
TTGACCGTGTCAGCGCCTGCGGGTTCGGATTGGAAGGAGAGGATCGATTACATTGACGTGAATTCCGGGCCTGTGTCCGAGTTTGCGGCGACTCCAACCAGCGGGACAAGGCCCGTGGACGTTCAGTTCACGGATCAATCCGTGGGTGTCGTGACGGACTATCTGTGGGAATTCGGTGACGGGTATACGAGCACCGAGCAGAACCCAAGTCACCAGTATCCAGGTGACGGCGACTACACAGTCCGCCTGACGGTTACTGGTCCTAATGGCTCTGATATGAAGGAGAGGATTGACCATATCCATGTGGGAGATGAGACTTGGTGGGCCAAGACGTTCGGCGCCGCGGGCTCATTTGGCAACGATCGTGGCGAGACAATACAGGCGACGGCAGATGGCGGGTTTATCGTAGCGGGTTGGGCGGCTCTTGGGGCCGACTTGTGGATATCGAAGCTTAATTCAGACGGCACCATTCGATGGCAGAAGGCATATGCCGGTAGTCAAGGTGATAAGGCGGATTCGGTCGAGGTCACAGCTGATGGTGGGTGTATCGTGGCTGGGAATACGTTCTCCTTTGGGGATACCCGTCATCCCGATATTTGGCTTTTGAAGCTCGATGCGGAAGGGAATCCTGAGTGGGAAAGGCTCTATGGCGATATTGATACGCAGCGGGTCGGAGCCATTCAGGAGACCTCGGATGGCGGATACATCATGGCCGGTGAGAGTAACCCAGGTCTCCGCTACAACTTCTGGGTCTTGAAACTTGGAGTCAATGGCAATCCTGAATGGCAGAAAACATACAGTTTGGGCGGCGGCTATGACCGGGCCTATGCCGTTAAGGAAACCCAGGACGGTGGTTACATCGTTGGTGGTGAGGGGAACTTCAACTCCTGGATTCTCAAGCTCAATGCGGACGGAACGGTCGCCTGGGAGAAGACCTATGACAACGGTCCGTGGAACCGGGCAAATAGCATTGAAGCAACAGCCGATGGTGGGTACATCGTGGCAGGTGACGGTGACCCAGGCATGTGGGTCCTGAAGCTCAATGCCGATGGGACCGTGGCGTGGCAGAAGAGCTATAGCGGTCTTGCTCAAGATGCTCAAGATGGTGCTTCTTCCATCACGCCGACCGTTGACGGTGGCTATGTCATGGCAGGTTCCACGACGTCTTTTGGTCAAGGGAAGTATGACGTCTGGCTAATGAAAATCAATGCCGACGGCACCGTAGCGTGGGAGAAAACGTATGGGGGAAGCCTAAACGACCAGGCCAGGCACGTCCGGCGGTCTGCCGACGGTTATGTGGTGGCTGGCTGGACAGAATCCTTCGGGGAAGGCTACAGCAATTTTGCTGATATCTGGGTGCTGAGCGTTGACCTCAATGGAGAAATCGCTGGGTGCACGGCCATGGGTACCACCAATGCCACAGTGACGGATACAGCTGTTGTACCTGTGGATACGAGCGCGCTGGTTCTGGATACCTATCTGCTTCCGTCGATCACCAGCCTCGATCCTTTTGACACCGTTGTGGAGACGTCAACAGTCTGCACGGCGACGCAAGTCAGTCAAGCGGATTTCACCGGTGATCCAACCTCGGGTATTTTGCCCTTAGCTGTTCAATTTACTGATCAATCCACAGGTACCATCACCGACTGGCTGTGGGATTTTGGCGATGGTAACACGAGCACTGAGCAGTATCCTTCGCACACCTATGACGTGGCTAATCAGTATACGGTTTCGTTGACAATAGATGGGCCGGATGGCACAGATGTCGAAACAAAGCCGAACTACATAGATGTGCAACACTTCGCTGAATTCATAGGCAGCCCACAACAGGGTGATGCCCCATTGACGGTTTTCTTTCTGGACAGTTCAACCGGCGCTCCCTTTGAGTGGCTTTGGGATTTTGGTGACGGAAAGACCAGCACAAGGAGGAACCCAACGCATACCTATTATGACGTTAACGACTACACGGTGTCTCTCACGGCAACGAATGCCAATGGGCCGGATACCATAACAAAGACGGACTATATTAGCCTGCCGGTATACGGGGTCCCACATATAAAGAAGTTTATACCTGAATCCGATTCCCAGGAGCCTAAGAAAAGGATCAGAATTATAGGCCACAATTTCGCTGACACGCCAGACGATGTTATTGTCCATTTCGCCAATAAAACATACGACGGAACCAGCAGCAGAATAAAGCTGTGGAGTAACCAGAAGATTATCTTTGTGGTTCCGGGGTACGGATGTAACTTCTTTGACGGTTACGATACTTACAGAGACAGGAATGTTTGGGTGACGATCAACGGCGTAGACAGCAACAAGAGGAAACTCCACGTCCTGAAGCCTGTTACCTGTCCGTAGATTGAGGTTGAAGCTCCCCGCAGGAAGCCGCGGGGAATGCGCTCGCTATTGCGGGTCCGTTGGAAGGGATAAACAGCTTTCCGCTTCCAAGCGGTCCTGTATGTTAAAGATTGTTATGCTCACGCGTTTACGCCTGGTGACCAATGTGCTATCATTGGGCCCGCTTTTTGCATGGGAAGAGTATCTTTAGGCGGTAACGGCGGTTATTCTTCTTCTTTGTCGGAAGGCAAGAATCTGAAGATGCCGCGCAGGAGGTGTCGACGCGACATGGTTTTCTTAGATGCTTCGTCTAATTTGCGCCACGGATTGAATTCAGCCCTCTTTCCGGGCTTTTTCCGGTGTGGTTCTTTGGGTCGTTCCTGGTCCGGTTCTTCTGCTTCTTGTGCTTCTTCAAGATTGGAACCGGTTATGTCAGGTGCTTGTTCAAAAGTTGTATTTGTTAAATCGACTCGCTTTTCAAAATGTGCATTGCGGCAACTGATTTTAGCTCGAAAGATTGAAGCGGTAAAATCAACCCCGGCTGCAAATGTGGTGTTGTCGAATGTAACGTCTCCCTCAAAATCGCATGCGATGAAGGCTACTCTTTTCTCGAATACAGCCCTGGCGAAATTGACCCTCATGCGAAAAAAACATTCTTCAAAAGAGACTTCTTCTTTGAAGGTGGTTGCCCCGCATGCGGCCACTTGCTCAAAGCATGTGTCCCAGAAATCGAGCTTCCCGGTAAACACCGCCCTGTCAAAATTAACATTTTCCGTAAAAAGCGAGTCTTCGAAGGACATATCAACCATAGATGCATGAAGACGAACCCTCTCGACCACACATCGTTCAAAACTAACGGGCCTGTGTGCCTTGTTGGCAAAAGCCACGACGTTCGCCAAACTGGGAATAGTCCTTTCTTCTATGACGATCTGATGCCCAGGGCCTGTCTGATCAGCGCCTGTTGCCTCGGTGAGTTCTTCCATGTCAAGTTCTGGAAGATTCTCGCCGTTCTCGTCGTCATCCATGTGGTTGTTCTCTGTATCAGGATCGTGCATTTTGTTCTCTCAAGCGGGATTTTTTCGGTTGTGTTATTAAGGGAACCTATAACCAGTTTTCCTGTGTGGGTCAAGGCATAGAAATCGAAAGAAGAGTTTTTTCGTTTGAATGTCTGTTTTGAGGTTGAATGCAGTGAATTTGTGCATATTTTATGAAGATACACCAGGTTCGGAGCCGGTTGTTCCGTTTCTTGGTCAAACGGGTCTTTTTCGTAGCCAAATCAAGCCGATGCAGGAAGAACTTCTCGGGTATTGGGAGAGATGATGGGACATCGAGTATCTATAGTCGGATTGGATGGAGCGACCTTTCGGATTATCCTGCCGTGGGTGAAGGAGGGGAAGCTCCCTGTCCTAAGCAAAATGATGGAAGACGGAGCGTGGGGAAAACTCGAATCGACAATCCATCCGCTGTCTCCCCAGGCGTGGGCTTCTTTCATGACCGGCAAGAATCCAGGCAAGCACGGCATCTTTGAGTTCGTTCAGCATAAACCGAACAGCTATGACCTGCACTATCTGAACGGTGGGTTCGTTCACGGCAAGAAACTTTGGGAGATCCTGAGCGAAGACGGCAAAAGGGTTTGCGTGATTAATGTTCCTTTTACGTACCCCCCTGATCCGGTCAATGGTTGCCTGGTTGCGGGACTTGATGCACCCGGTCCACATTCCGATTTCTGCTATCCGCCCGAGCTCCTGGACGAGCTTACGCAGAAATTTGGGGAATACAAACTGCGCAGGAACCCTTATAAGGCCAGACCGGAGACATACCTTACGGAGATCCTTGAACAGTTTGATTACGTCTTGAGAGTGGCAAAATATCTGAAGGCAAGGGAACTCTGGGATCTCTTTGTGGTTGTGTTTGAAGCCACAGACCTTGTCCAGCACTTCTACTGGCACTATGCCTTTCCAGAAGAATTTGGAATACAATCCCCTGAAAACAAAGCCCTCAGTGAAGCCATTCTGAATGTTTACGAAGCGATTGACCATGGGTTGGGCGAGTTGCTTGAACTGTGCGATACGGACGAAACCGTCATGGTTATGTCAGACCACGGATTCTCTCCCTGCCGGAAAATATTCTTCATGGACAAGTGGCTTCACGAACAAGGCTATCTAAACTATGGAGAGACAGACGGCAGGGCATACACGTTAACGCGATTCCTGCACCAGGCCTTTCAAAAATACTTTCCCAATAAGTTGAAGGACCAGATTATTTCTCGACTACCTCGGCTGAGGGATCAAATGCGGTCATATCTGACAACCGCTACGATTGAGTGGTCGCGCACAAAGGCCTTTTCTCTTGGGATAGACTCCACGAACATTTTTATTAATCTGGAAGGGACATTTCCTGATGGCATCGTGCGTCGTGGAAGGGAATACGAAGAACTCAGACAGGAAATTGCCGAGAAACTCGAGGGCCTGACAGATCCAAGCACAAGAGAAAAGATGGTCCAGAGGGTATATAGACGAGAGGAACTCTATCATGGCGACTGCCTCAACAAAGCCCCCGATCTCCTGGTAACGTGGAAGGACTTTGAATACAATACCAGACGAGGATACAGTGGAGGTGGGGACGGCCTTTTGGGGTCTAGTCTCGAGTTCAGTGATGTCTCGGGTTACTCGTCTCTTCAAAAATCAGGGACACACCATGTTGACGGCATCTTTGTGGCCAGGGGCCCTGTGGTCAAGAACCAAGACTCGTTTCAGGGGGCACGCATTGTCGATTTGGCGCCGACCATTTTGTACCTCCTGGGTGAAACCGTACCTGTAGACATGGATGGCCGGATCATAGAAGAGATCGTCCAGGAGACTTTTCTTCTTGAAAATCCCATTAAGCATGGTTTGGGAGGGGATTCAGATGATAAGATAACATCCGTCCATTACAACGAATCTGAACAAGAATATATCAGAGATAAACTGAAAGGTCTAGGTTACATTGATTGAAGGGTCTCATGAGTGATCATTACGAAAGAAAGAGCTGTGAGCTTTGTCGATATGACCAATTTGAGCCGTTCAGGGAGATCCCCCGGCTTAACAGGAAAATCGTGAAATGTCGGAACTGTGGCTTCATTTTTGTGAATCCGATGGAGATGTCCTCGCTGACGCTCGATTTTGAAGGCGGCGAAAAGAGAGAACTCAAATACCGCAGGATGAAATGCGTGGCTGAACAGGAGGGAAAACACGACGAAGAAGTCATAAACCGGGAAGAGACGGTCAGGACGTTGCATTTCAGGAGTCGAAAAGAAATCATAGAGAAGCACCTAAATGGTGGAAGGCTACTAGATGTAGGATGCGGCCGAGGCTTTTTTCTGTGCAATTTTGTTGGTAGCAATGTGGATTACCTTGGCGTGGAACCGAGGAAGCGAATCGGTGAGGAAGCAGGAAAAAGGGTGGGAGCCGACAAGATCTTCTGTGGGACCCTAAAGGAGGCTGAATTGCCGAGTGCTCGCTTCGATGTGGTCACCATGATTAACCTCATTGAACACCTTCCATCTCCGGCTGATACCTTGAAGGAGGCCAACCGAGTGATGAAGGAAGGTGCGGTCCTCCTCATTGAAACACCCAACGTGGACAGTTTTGTGACAGCCATCTTGGGACATCGGTGGCACGCTTTTTTGGAATCAGAGCACCACTGTTTTTTTTCTGCCCGGACACTGGAAAAAATGCTCAATAAAACGGGTTTTAGTGTGCTCAGCACGACGAGAGGCAACAAACTCTTCTCACTCCCTTATCTGTTGTACAGACTGGGCTGGTATAGTACAAGCCTTCCTGTTTATTTGGAGAAGTGGTTAGGATCTTTCAATTTGCTGAAGAAGACGGTTAAGATTCCGCAGTTTGATGAGTTGATTGTTGTGGCCAAGAAGAAGACTGATATTGGTCGAACAGACAACCAAGAAGGAATAGCGTAGACAATGGCAGGAAATTTCAAGCATAAAGTTTTCGTCTTGGGGCTCGACGGGGCGACGCTTGATTTAATCAAGCCCTGGGTGGAGCGGATGGAGTTACCCAACTTCGCCAGACTCATGGCGCAAGGTTGTCACGGAAACTTGGAATCCGTGCTCCCACCACTAACGACACCGGCTTGGGCTTCTTTTGCAACAGGCAAGAATCCGGGCAAGCACGGCATCTTCGACTTCGCCAAAAGAAAGCCGGAAAGCTACGATATCGAATGGAATACGTCCCTGTCTCGTAAGGGCAAATCTCTGTGGAACATTGTCAGTTCTCAAGGGGGAAATGTTGTCGTTGTTAATATTCCAAACAACTATCCGTTAGAACCCGTGAACGGAAGTATGGTTGCGTGGATGGACGCCCCTGGAAAGACCGCCGGTTACACTTACCCCAGGGAGTTGGCGAAGGAAATCGAACAGAATGTGGGAGATTATATCATTACCATTCTGGACTGGAAGGAGAACGAAGACTTGGCCAGATTCCAGTCGAACCTGCACCGCATGATAGACAAGCGAGCGGAACTCACTTTTTATCTCATGGAAAATAAGCCCTGGGACTTCTTTGCCGTTCTTTTCAGCGCCACAGATATTGCTCAACACTGCTTCTGGTCGTTCATGGATCCATCCCATCCTCTTTACAACAGGGATGATGCGGAAAGATTTGGGGATACAATACTCGAAACATACCGTCACATTGACCAAATCTTGGGTGAGATTCAGGACAGATTACCAGATGATGCAACCTTGATACTCATGTCTGACCATGGTGCAGGACCCTTACGATCGGTCGTGAACCTGAACAAATGGTTGGAAGAAAATGGTTGGCTTACCTTTACCAACTCAACGAACTCAGGCGCTTCCAAAGGACTCCATTCCCTTTCTCAATCTATTGTGAGAAGCGCCCTGAGCAAGTCGCTTTCTTTGTTGAAACGGCATCTTTCGACGAACACTCGGAGCCACTTGAAGAGTCTCTTCCCGGGTGTGCGTGACAAACTGGAGGGAGTCATGTTTTCTTCCCTTATTGATTGGGAAAAGACAAAGGCTTACTCCCTGGGTTCTTACGGAAACATATATATTAACTTGAGAGACAGAGAGCCGGGGGGCGTTGTTAGCGAAGGTGAAGAGTACGAGATGCTACGAGATGCCATTTCTTCCAGTTTGATGAAGCTTACCGACCCTGTCACCGGGCAAGGCGTTGTAAAACAAGTTTTCCGAAGGGAAGAGATCTATAATGGTTCATGCGTGTTCCAGGCTGCCGACCTCCTCGTGCAGTGGGATGATGCTGGATACCATAGTGTCCAGCGATTCGGAAAGCAGGAGGATACTGTTTTTACCGACCAGTTACATTTGCATCTGACAAACATGCGTTTTACAGGTCACCATCGTATGGAGGGGACATTTGCATCAGTGGGAAAAGGTGTGAAGCAAGATTCAGTGATTGAGGGAGCGCGGATTATTGATATCGCTCCAACAGTCTTGTACCTTTTAGGGTTGCCCATTCCGAGTGATATGGACGGCCACGTCTTAGAGGATGCTTTCCGTCCGGAATACCTGGCGGAGAACCCTATCGGATTTGCCGAGGCACCTGGCGAGGTAGAGAGTGCTTCTGTGGATTTTGCGGGGTACAGCGCGGACGAGGCCGACAAGATTGCTGAGAGATTAAGAAATCTCGGCTATATTGATTGAGGTTATCAGTGGCTTCCTTGCGTGCTCGGAGTGAGTCATTGCCGGAGAAACATTTGCTTAGTGGTGAATGACCCAATGAAAAGAGAATCGAGAAGAGTATTTGTTCTGGGTTTGGATGGGGCCACCTTTGATATTATCGATGCACTGATCGCAAAGGGCCGACTTCCTAACTTGGAAAATTTGATTCAGCAAGGTTGCGGCAGGGAACTACTTTCTACGATTCATCCCTTTAGTGCACAAGCATGGTCATCGTTTATGACGGGAATGAACCCTGGAAAACATGGCATCGTGGATTTTACCGAGCACGTTAAAAGCGAGTATAAGCTGAAATTTCTGAATGCTTCGCATCGCCGAGGGAAGTCCCTGTGGCGGATTCTGAGCGACCATGGAAAAAGGGTCGGTGTGTTAAATGTCCCTTTCACGTATCCTCCTGAAGAAGTTAACGGTTTCATGATATCTGGCATGGACGCCCCAAGCACAGATAGTGACTATACATACCCCAAGGAGCTGAGTGAAAAAATATCCAGCCAGGTGGGTGAGTATATTATTGAGTTGGGAGTCAAGGACTACATAGCAAAGGGACGCCCGGAAGCCTTCCTCAAAGAGATCGAAAAAGCCTTTGAAGTGCATATGAAGACGCTGAACTATTTGCTCAAGCAAGAGCCGTGGGATTTCTTCATGTATGTCTGTCGATTCACGGATCAAGTCCAGCATTACTTCTGGAAGTATTCTGATCCGAATCACCCGTCTTACGACGAGAACGCGAGCGAAGAAGTGAAAAATGCCATTGCCTCCCTATACGGGCGCATAGATGAAGCTATTGGGAGACTGATCGGGTCTTTGGACGAAGAGGTGAACATCGTTGTGGTGTCAGACCACGGCCATGGAGGTATCAACGGCAAGAAGATATTCCTCAACAAGTGGCTTAGCTGTCAAGGATTCCTGGAATTCGAGGAGAAAAGGAATATCTCCGGTGGTGGGCTGTTTGGCTTTGTCCCGAAAAAGCAAAAGGGAGATTTCTTAAATTTTGTTCGAAGCAGAATTCCTAAAAAGTGGAGATCGCGTCTGGTGAAGAGCATGCCTATGCTTAAGGACAATTTTATTAGCCAGGAAGCGTTTTCAAATATTGATTGGGAAAAGACAACGGCCTACTCTGACGAAAAAAAGGGAAACATTTGGATAAACGTTAGGGGGTGCCAGCCTAAGGGTATTGTTTCCCCAGGGGAAGAATATCAGAATGTGCGAGAACAAGTTATTGAGAAAGTGAAACAGATGAAAGACCCGGACAGTCAAGCACTAATTTTCCCTGAGGTTTTCAGGAAAGAGGAGCTCTATTCCGGACCCTACATGGACAACGCGCCCGATATTATTCTGACAGAAGGTAAAAGCAAATATACTTATGTCTTGAAAAGAAGCAACAGGGATGAAGACAAGACATCTTGGATAGCGCCTCTCACTAGGAACGAGATGGACAAGCTGCCCAACGCGACTCACAGGCTTGAAGGTATCTTGATCATGAAGGGGAAGCATCTGCGAGAAAGGGGAAGAATCTCCAAACCCGCCAATATCGTGGATATTGCTCCAACCATTCTCTACATGATGGGTCTTCCGGTACCAGAAAATATGGATGGCAGTGTCCTGATTGACCTTTTTCAAGACGAGTACGTCGCTTGTCACCAGGTGGAACATCTTTCATCCGACGATGTTGAGGAGAAAGAAAAACAAGAATACAGTCCTGAAGAAGAAGAAATCATATCTGAAAGATTACGGCAGCTGGGGTATCTTTGAACCGCAACAGCGAGCGCATTCCCCGCAGCGCGCCGTCGCCATAGCGACTTGCTGCGGGGTTAGCGAGCCAATCTAAGAATAGTATACTTCCCTACGGTCGAAGATTCCCTGCAGCTTGCTGCAGGATTCTTCAAATGTTGGAAGAAACAGCATGCCAAAAGACCTTTTGAGTTAGGACAGTCGGGAAATCCTATGGGAACAGGTAAGAGATTCATAAAGAATTCATTCGCCAATTATGGACAGAAGATTATCAGGTCCGGTATCGGGATTCTTACGATTGGTATGATCGCAAGACATCTTGGCCCGGAAGGGTTCGGCCAATATGCTTATATCTTGGCGTTTGTAACAATTTCAGAAGTGACCGCAGGCATGGGCGTGCCCATGATCTTTTGCAGGGAAGTGGCCAAGGACAAGGCGAAAGCACCTCAATTTCTGGCCGCTGGGCTCATCCTCCAGTCTGTTCTATCTGTGGTGACGCTCGGCATTGTGAGCATTGTCTTTTATGCACTGGCCCCATCGAAGCACATCTTCTATGTGGCCCTCATATGTGTTGTTGCAGAGCTGTTTAAGTTTTTAGGCAGATTCTTCTGGGCCGTATACCAGGCCTATGAACGAATGGGCTTTGGAACACTTCAGACATTTATCACCCAAACCCTTTACCTCCTGCTGGTGGTTGTGGCCATTGCCTATGATGTGGGGTTGAAGGGGATTTTTGGTGCCCTCTTAGTGGCTCATTTGACAGGGTGCGTGTTTGCTTATGTTCTCGTCACTCGGCTTTTTGCAAGGCCTGAGTATACGGAGGTCAAAGGCCTGTCCAAGTTTCTATTTAAAGAGGCTTATCCCCTGGCAATAAGAGGTGTCTTTAGAAAGTTCAATTTAAGAGCGGGCATATTGATGTTGGCCGCCATGAGAACCAAATATGATGTTGGTATGTTCAGCGGGCCCCACAAGATCATCCTCAATCTTATGTTCATTGGCGAAGCGTCTTCCCAGGCGTTGTTTCCTGTTCTTTCTAGATTAAAAGAGGAATCCGGATCATCTTTGAGACTGGCCTATGAGAAATCATTGAAGTTTGCCTTGGTTCTGGGGCTTTCCCTGGCCATTTTCTTGAGCACCTTCTCGGACTCGATCGTCGTTTTGGTTTTCGGTAAGGAATATGTTCAAGCCGCACCTGCCTTAGGGATTTTAGCGTGGTGCATCGTTCCCCTGTTTCTGACCAGTTTTCTGGAAAAGACCCTTGTGGCAGGAGATAAACAATTCCTGACAACAGTTGGGATGGGTGTGGCTTTATGCGTGAATGTTTTGCTGAACTTCCTGCTCATTCCTCAAATGGGTTACAAGGGGTCCTGCATAGCTGCTCTTGTTGCTGAAATGGCCCCGGTGTGTTTCGGTGTCTATTTCATATTGAAGCACTTCCGACTCAAGGTGTTTTTACCCGACATCATCAAGCCGCTTCTTGCCGGTTTGGTGACCTATGGGGTCTTGAGCATGTTTAACGGCATTCATTTCTTGTTGGGCGGGGTCCTGGAAGTTGGGATCTATGCTGGGATCCTCTTTGCGATAAGAACCTTTACCGAGGACGAGATATCTTTTTTTAGACAGGTGCTGACCCGAACGCCGTCGGCCAAGCCCGCGGGTGTTTAACATGATAATGCTTGTCAGAGTCATTGTGGAATTTGAGATCGTCGAAGGAAAGTCCAAACTTGTCTGTGGGGCAACCGAATGCGTGTCATAGTCATTGGCGCCGGGATTTCAGGCTTGAGCGTAGCTGCTGCATTGGTGCACAGTGGGATTGAAGTCACGGTCTTTGAAAAAGCTGATAGGGTCGGGGGGCTGGCTGCAAGTTTTAAGAGAGATGGTCATGTCTTTGACCTTGGTCCGCACATATTCTTTGCTAAGAAAGTCATTCCTAAACTGAACATGTTCTTCGATGCTGAGAGGGTCATCGTCGAAAACGGGAATTTGAAACAAGGTATATACATACAGAACAAGATTTTTAACCATCCGTTCAGACCTAAGGAGATTCTGGCTCGTATTGAGAAAAGGAAGTTGCCGGAAGCCGTCGTGGGGGCCGCCCTGAGTAATTTGCTGATACGGAATGGTCAGGAAACGCTTGAAGGATGGGTTAAGAGCAGAATCGGGAAGCCGCTATTCGACTATATAGAATTGGATACTTACGTCAGGAAGCTGTACGGGATCCCCGCTGGGGACATATCATCAGATTGGGGTAAACACAGACTCAAACCGATTGCTAACCTGAATCTTTGGCACGTCGTGAATGCTGCAATAAACCCCTGGGCAAAGAATAAAAGGCGATATCCCTACTACTGTCCTGGAGGGATTGGAGAGGTGGCTGAGCACCTGTCCGCCTACGTGGTGAAGAATGGCGGTGAGATTCAGCTTAATTCCCCCGTTGAAGAAATTGTGGCCAACAACGGGAACGTTAAGGAGATTCTGGTCAGCCGAGAGGGAAGTCGCAGACCGGTTGAGACAGATTTTGTTGTTTCTACAATAAAGATTTCTGACCTTGTCCGTCGGATCAGGCCCAAAGCCGACCAAAAGGTTTCGAGTTCAGCTGGCTCGGTTAGGCATCGGCATCTCATTATTCTTTACATGGTGGTCGATAGAGAGAAATTGTTCGATCACTGTTTAGTCTATTTTTCGACCAAAGATACGTCATTTAAGAGAATCACGGAGTACAAGCACTTCTCGCCGGAGATGGCTCCTGAGAATGTGACATCCTTGTCCGTGGAGATATGCACCAATCCAGGAGATGAGATGTGGGAACATACCGAGGACCAAATATATGACCTTGTCATGGATGAAATAGAGAAAATAGGCATTTTTTCGAGAAAAGAGGTTATAGAGTATTTCTCTGTCAAGATTCCCGCTGTTTATCCTGTGTATTTTCTCAATTACCAGGACCACTTGAAATCCCTTCTGGATTACTTAGGCGGGATGTCCAATCTGGTTTCTATCGGCAGACAGGGCCTTTACCAGCATGACAATATGGCGACAGCTATTGAAAGTGCATTAAACGTAGGCGAACTGATAGCGTGTCATGGGGCAATGGATCCGGAGAAAATCAACAGGATCGTTTACGAGGAAAGGCTCAACAAATATAACGATATTTCCTGAGGATACGGTCAAGCGCCAGATTTGAACAGAGGACATGAGGTGAAGTTGGAAGCCCTCAAAATAGACGGCACACTTACAAAATGGACTGCGCTCATTATTCTTGAGATGGCGATCGGGGTGTACTGTCTTGTTGTGCCTTCAAAGACGGCCATCTTGTTGTTAGTGCTGGTGCCCCTTGCCATCATCATGTTGTCAAACTATTTCTTTGCATATCTTCTAGGAATCTTCCTTCTGCCGGTATGGTCTATAACTCTGACAGGGCAGGCCGAGGCGGCCGGTCAGGTCGATCTGCGGTTTTCAGATGCTTGTTTCATTATTGCAGGGCTCAGCTGGGTCGCAAATCGAATAACAAAGCGACACGTGGAGATAAGGGGAAGCTATGTGGACCTGTGGCTCGTGGCTTTCATGTTGTGGGTTTTTCTGTCTATTTTGTGGAGTCCATCACCGGCGGTAGGTGGGAAGGAATTCCTCAGAAAACTAAATGGCGTGTTTATCTTTTACCTAACGATAAATCTGGTCAGAAATAAAAGAGAGCTCGATCTTACGCTCCTGACTTGGATCATCTCAGGGGGATTGGCCGCCTTCGTTGCGTTGTATGAAGTTTTCACTGAAATTTTGCAGCACTTAACAGGGCTTTCTAAGAAGACGATAATGCGGTGGGGCTTCTTGAGGGCTACTGCTCTGAAAGAGGGTGCTAACAGGCTTGGTTTTTTTATGAACACGTGTCTCATCATGACCATATCGCAATTCTTTTTACAGCCACGAAGAAAGTTCAGGCTCCTCTCTGTCCTTCTTGTCGTGATAATGATTTTTGCTCTCATGTCGACGTTCTCGAGAAACAGTGTCATGGGGTTTGTGGTGGGTACCATGATTTTGTTCCACATCACCAAAAAAGGAGGGAAGAAGTTCTTCATTGCCGGAGCAGTCATTGCGGCGCTCTTCTTTGTGGTCAGTGGTCCTGCCTATCGCGACGTATACATGAAAAGGATAGCTGGATTACTTGAACCTCAGGAGACTCGCAGTGTCGAGGGGAGAACCGTGGTTTGGGAAGCGGCGTTCCGAATGATTGGGGAGAACCCTTTCCTGGGTGCCGGTGCAGGTGGATTTCATGTCCTCTCCGAGTCGTATGGAGCGCGGAGACTGAAATCACCTCATAGCCTTTATGTCTACCTGGCAGCTGAGTATGGAATTATTGGGTTTATACTGTTTGCGGGAGCGGCTATGGCTTTCTTGAGGTACGTAAAGTATGGGCTGAAGTCGTCATCAGATGCCAGGGAAAGGTGCGTCCTGGCCGCTTTGTTTGCAACAATAGCGGTTTATGCCTTCCAAGGATTGATCGTGAATTTTGTCTTAATAGAGAGAGAGTTTTGGGCCCTTTTGGGATTAAATGTGGCTGCTATCAGGATATATACCGAGGGTGAGTCCCAATGATTGTCAATTGAAGCAACGTCTCTACAGGGTGGGTTGAAATAGCGGAAATTGGATAACGAAACACAGAATATTGTTGCACGGGAAAGGGCGAAGAATGGCAAGATTGGAGTCCTGTTTCTTTCTTGCGTCTTATCATGCATAATTACGGCATCCCTCGGTACCCGTTTCAAAGTATATGCAGCCGTGGGGCCTTCAGCCAAGTCTTATGATACCCCCTCCGTCGTCGTGTCTATTGTAGGTAGTGACGTTGACGGAAACGGCGAGCATGAAATCATTACGGGAAGCGTGGATGGCACTGTCCGGGCGTTAACTCTAGCAGGCCGGACCCTATGGAAGAGCCCGGTCAACGGCATTCCGTCTTTCTTGTGTGTCGGCGATACGGATAAGAAGGGAAGAAGGAAGATTGGGGCTATTATACAAGACGCTGAAGGATGTGTGTGTGTGTTTGATCACACAGGCAAAGTTGTCATAACATACAGAAGCGAGGTGACATTTCTGTCCTTGGCCCTGGGAGACGTGGATGGTGACGGCACAGAAGAAATCGTGGCTGGGGACGTTTTAGGATACGTGCATTTATTGGAAAGAGATGGGAAACTGAAGTGGAAGAAGCATGTTGCGAAGAGTGCAATAAGTTGTTTGGACGTAGGCGACATAAACAATGATCGGAAATCAGAAGTTCTCGTTGGAACACACGAGGACGGCATATTTGCGTTGAGTGATTCTGGAAACGAGTTGTGGCATATTAGTAAGAGGTTGCCTGAGACACGAAAGCATCCAGGGGCAAAGCTTAGCTGGATAAGATCAATTACTGTCGATGACATCAATTCAGATGGGAAACCCGAAATTATCACGGGCAGCAGACCGAACGGTATGATTTCAGTCTTTGATGGTAGAGGAAAGAGAATCTGGGAGAAAAGATTCAGCGACGTCATAAATAATTTTTCCACGTCTTTGATCGCGGTAGGAGACTTGAGGGGCGACAAGAACAAGGAGATTGTCGCCATGCTGCACGGTGTGATCCTAAACGGCCAGAAAGGTAGGAGCCCGATTTATATTTTGGACCACGAAGGGAGAATCATTTCCAACTACAGACCGGATGGGAATTTCTATGGCTTTTATCTTGATGACTTGGACAAAGACAAGAAGAGTGAACTCCTGATAAGCTCATCAACGCGAAGTCGACGGGTTTATGTCGTAGATGGATGTGAGAAAGGACTGGCCAAGTTAGAAGGCCTGACAGTGACTCCGACGGACGAAATAAATGAGGTCATCGAAAAGGTTCGGATGTCTTCAGGGCAGAAAGCTTTGGATCAAGTGTCGTCCAAGATCCAGGTATTGTATAGTTGCCGAGCGTCAGATCCCCATATTGACGCAATCCACAAGTTCCTGTCAGATTTGGGGTCAAGTAAACTTGCGTTTGTGATGTTAATCGAAGGAATTCATGAAATAAGAAAGCCGGCCCGCCAAGGCAGAGGGTCACGCAGGGGCCGGCAGATGAGTCAAGACGAGATATTGGCGATAGTCCAACATTTTGAAAGAAGTAAAATTCCGTTTTTTCTTCTTGCGGGTGCGCACTGCAAAATGCACATAGGCTTGGATACCGTGGCAAAGATCCTGAAGATTGCACCACTATCATGTAAGGGATTCATATTCCACGAGGACAGTTATGGTTCAAGGGACTGGGACCTTTTCGTGGGTAATATGGAAAGAGTCCTGCAGTTGTGCAAGAAATATGGCGGAAAGAAGGTTATCTTGAACGAGCATCAAGATTTTTGGTACCGGGTTCCAATGATGAGAGACGTTGGGCCTAAATTTTTCAATGCAGATTTTGGCGATATTCTTATACCGATGTATAAGAGCAACCGATATGTGATGCCGGAACTGAACATTGGCTCCATTCTGGGATTGTGGAAGACGGGAAAAGTACAAGAATGGGGCTTTTCCACTCAAGACGACGCCTGGAAATGGGAGTCCATCTTCATGGTTACCCCTGACGACGTAATCTTAAGGATGGAGGTGATGGCCGCCAGTCTGGGCGCCACTTATTTCAGAGTTGAGCGCGGGAAAGAATTCCTCGACATACGAAACGGTAAGATTGCGTTGTCCAAGGGCGCAGGGCGGCATCGGGGTTTATTCCATAGTCTCATCAGAAAAAACATCATACGACCGGTGGACAGAAGTAATCAGGTCATACTGTCTCCAGTGGCTCTTAAACGTGACCCACAAAACGGGTGGGTCGGTCCAAAAGGACCAAAGGCATATTGGGAACGATATTATAAGTCGGCTGTGACCAATAAAACCTTCGGTCACAGATTGGGGCTGCAAAGCGTTGGTGAAGATGGCCTGTCGGGATATGTGTACGGCACAAAGTACTTTGCCGAAGCCATATTTCCCAAAACCAAGTATGGCTATGTTCAGATTGTCCCGGATTGGATACGCGATGCTTCATTGGAAGGGGTGGAAAAAGTCTGGAAAACAGATGGCGACCACATATATGACGGCAACAAAAGGTTGGACGGCTCTTCTGCCAAAAGCAAGATTTTGGAAAGCCTTCAGGGGTTAAAGGAGACAATGCCGTTCCAAGCAGATGGAGTCTTTCTCTCGGTCCAGAAGTTCACTGACGGCTATTTGATCTATTTACTCGATCCGGGCTGCCTGGATGTTTTTGGCGTTGAGACGGTGTTGACGGCTGGAGATTCGATAAAGGGATTTACGATTTCAGATGCGATTTCAAATGAAACGCTTAAAGTAAAGAATAGAGGCGTTCGGGTGCGCATACCCGCTGGTGGTTTCAGGCTTCTAAAGGTTAACACAGGAAAGATGTCTGCAGGATGAGGTCCCGGATTCTTATTGAATTATTGAAGATGCATTGACAATGCAACGGTCCCATGTGCAACAGTGAATTTAGTAATTTGATTGAGAGGTTATTTTTATGAGAGCATATGTTCTTGGTTTGGATGGTGCTACTTTTGATCTGATCGCTCCATGGGTTTCAAGGGGCGAGCTGCCGAATATGAAACGCCTGATGGACGAGGGGTCTCACGGCAGCCTTATGTCCCCCTTGCCGGCTCACAGCGCGCCGAGTTGGTCATCGTTTATCACTGGGAAGAATCCCGGAAAACACGGCATATTTGACTTCAGTGAACATGTGGATGGCAGCTATGAGGTGAAGTTTGTGAACGCAAGCCGTAGGCAGGGGATGTCGATTTGGGCGACCGCGAGCCGGTACGATAAGAAGGTAGCCGTGGTGAACGTGCCGATGACTTTCCCTCCTGAGAAAGTGAACGGGATTATGATCTCTGGTATGGACGCTCCGGGTATTGACAGCAATTTTACTTATCCCGCGACGCTGTCCGATGAACTCAAACGTATCATTGGAGACTACTCACTCGAAGCCGGACTCTGGTCATACATCAACAAGGGTGAGATTAACCTTGCCATTGAAAAGCAGCATGAGACCATTGACAAGAGATTTGAGGTCATAAAGTATTTGATGAATAATTATCCTTGGGACCTCTTCGTTTCTGTGTTCACAGCGACGGATCGGGTGCAACATGCTTTCTGGAAGTATATGGATCCGAGGCACCCTTCATACAAACTTGAAGAGGCAAAAAAGTATGGGGATGCGATTCTGGATGTATATCGAAAAATGGATCATATCGTTGGATATCTTCTGGATCATCTGAGCGAGGACACTGTTTTGTTCATAATGTCCGACCACGGGGCAGGGTTGTGTAGCAATAAGACCCTGTACTTAAACAACTGGTTATGCAGAGAGGGTCTGTTAGAGTATAAGGATTTCCGTCCGCAGCAAGGTTCAGGGAATTCTCAACGGCTAAAACGACTGCTGTACACAAAACTGCTTGGTGGGTTGCCAAGAGACTTTTGGAAGGCTTTGCCAAGAGAGACTCGGGATCAGGTAAGGAGGCGATTTCCTGTTGTTTTCAACAAGATGGCTTCTCAATTCTTCTTCTCTCGCATCAACATGGATGAAACCAAAGCTTATGCTGAAGAAAGCAAGAATTTCATCTGGGTGAACCTGAAAGGAAGGGAGCCTAGGGGGACAGTAAGGCCTGGCCGAGAATACGAAGAGGTTAGGGAGCGCATTATCCATGGTCTAATAGGTGAGAAGGACCCAGGGAGCGGTGAACAAGTTGTGGAGAATGTGTTCAGGAGAGAAGACATATACCACGGGGACAGTTTCGAGAAGGCGCCCGATCTGATTGTCACTTTTAAGGACCTGGGCTACGTGCCCAGGCCAAGTTACACGGTTGCCCCTGACGTTGTTTTGAAAACGATTCCTAGGCTGGAACTAGAGAAATCAGAATCGAACACGAGAGCGAATGCAAGACATTTGCCGAACGGCATACTCCTGATGAGGGGCAAGGGCATCAGGCCAGGCCGTAAAATAGATGGCGCAAAGATTATGGACCTGGCACCCACCATTCTTTACACTATGGGCCTGCCCGTGCCAACGGATATGGACGGCAAGGTCTTGGAATCAGCTTATCAAGAAAGCGTGCTGCTGGAGAAGCCCATTAGCCATGATAGTGTTGAGCGCCCTGAACCTGCCGTTCAGGACATGGTCTATTCACCAGAGGAGGAAGAGGCGATTCGGCAGAGATTGGGAGACTTAGGATATTTGGAATGATTGGAGTATCCGAGGCTGTATGATGAAATCGTCCAGAATTGGCATAGATTTCCACGTTGCAGGGGGAATATATCAGGGTGTAAGAACTTATCTCACCAATCTCATGCGAGGAGTTCTGGAGATAGAAAATGAGTTCGAGTATTTCGTATATACTGACAATCCCGGAGAAGTTGCCAGTGGGGGTAATGGGCACAGTAACCTGACACTTAAAGGACTTCCATCACGGTGGGGGCGCTTCAACCTTCTTGCTGGGTTCCCGGCGTGTGCTTACCGGGATGGACTCTCTTTGTTTCACAGTCAATACGTTTTGCCAGTGCATCTTCCCTGCAAATCAGTTCTAACGATCCATGATATCCTTTTTGAGAAATATCCACAGTTCTTCCCAAAAGTTCATGGCGGCCTTATGAAGTACTTCGTGGCTCTATCAGCCAAGCGAGCCGACAGAATCATATCAGTCTCTGAGTTCACGAAGAGAGAGATATGCGAGTATTATGGCATTGCCTATGACAAGGTGACCGTGATTTACGAGGGGGCTTCGGATTCTTTTGCTCCCATAAAAGACAGGAATCTGGTGCTGCGCAGGCTCAAGAAATACCAAATCAGAACCAAATATTTATTGTTTGTCGGAAGAATTGAGCCGAGAAAAAACATCGTTGGTGTACTTAAGGCTTTCCAGCATCTGAAAAAAGAAGGCCACAAGGAGCTATGTATAGTCATCGTAGGCCATCAGGACAGAATCTTTCGAGAAAGGAAGCTATTTACCGAAATTGAAAAGTTGGGACTTGAGTCGGATGTCTTATTTACTGGTGGCGTGAGCGAAGAAGATCTTTGCGCTCTATACAACGGAGCAGAGGCTCTGGTTTATCCGGCATTTGCAGAGGGGTTTGGCCTGCCGATTGTTGAGGCAATGGCAAGTGGCACACCCGTTGTTACGTCAAACACAACAGCCTTACAAGAAGTAGCAGGAAGCGCTGCGATATTAGTTAACCCTCACTCTCATGAGGAAATAGCACAGGCCATTGACAGGCTGCTATCGGATGAGTCTCTCAAGAGTGAGCTTTCCCATATGGGGCTGGACCGAGCCAGGCAGTTTCGGTGGGAGGAAACAGCGCAAAAGACAGTAGAAGTTTACCGGCAGGTGATTGCAGGGTGACTTCCGGCAGTTTTCGCGAAGGAACATTGAAGCTCCATGGAGTCCCAATGAATCGGGGCTGCGGCCCGCCAGAGGCGGACAAGGGTTATCGAGCTAATCTTATAATGATGCAATTTCTTACAGTCGCTTCGAAGCACTGCAGGCGGGCAGAACATTCCCTGCAGCTCGCTGCAGGGAGCTGCAATAAAGGCAGGATTTGACAAACAACATGAAACAATCCAGTGATGCAAGAGAAATTCAACGGTCTGAGAGAGAACATTTTGATCACAAGATGACAAGAGAGATAAATGTTCTTGAAGAGGAGATGGATTCTAAAAAAGGCCAAGTATGGATTGACATATTAGGCCTTCAGGGAGGACTGAGGGGAAAGAGTGTTCTAGAATGCGCCTGTGGGGCTGGAAAACTAACAACCGTGCTCGCCGAACAGGCGAAAAGCGTTAGAAGCTTTGATATTTCACCTCAAAGCGCAAAGATCACCAGGCAACGCATTGAAAAGAAACATTTGAAAAACGTGAAAGTGGACGTTGCTTCCATGGAAGAACTACCTTATAAAGATGAGTCAGTCGATATAGTGGTTGGGCTCTTTATCCTTCATCATCTTGCAGATTTGGAGCAAGGAATTAGACAAGTTTTTCGCGTACTAAAACCCGGCGGAAGGGCAGTATTCTATGAAACCAGCGGCGGCAATCCTATTCTCATGTTCTGGCGGAACCACTTAACTGGTCATTGGGGGATTCCAAAGCTAGGAACAAAGGACGAACATCCTCTGACAAGAGCTGATCTTGAAACCATTGCCTCAGCCTGTCGAGGAACAACGAAAGTGTCATATCCTCGCTTTCGCTTTTTCGGAAAACTATATTTTCAGCTCCTCAGAAGTGTCAAAATGGTAAGACCCCTGTTTGAGGGATTAGACACCGCCGTGCACACGTGCTTTCCCTTTTTCCGGAAGTATAGCTACCAGGTCATGATCACTTTGACCAAGTGATGGCATAAACGGTTGCCAGGCATGTTTGGGACGGCGGGACAAGGGTAGGCAGGCAAGCCTGCCCTTGCATCTTGGCAGGGTAAATGTCCTCACCATTGACCGACGCGCTCCCGACGGAAGAAGTGATGCGGAGGGGCGGAACCCCCGTCGTTCGGGGCGAGGGGATTCACCATCGGAGGTTCTAATAACCACTTGTGGGGGATCATTGGATTGTGTGCAAAGGTTGTTTCACGAAAAGGGAAAAGGGGTAGCAAGTAGTTTGATTTTCACTCAGCTCTGTCATATATTATCTGTTAGAATAAATTATTCAATCTATGAGTCATGCGTGCAGGCGATTAACGGCAGGGAATAGCCAGGAAGAGACGGAAATGGATTTGCAGGTAAGTATTTTTAAGAGTCGAGATCTCCATACTCTCAAGAAGAACTTGGATACGTTTCTTGAAGAGAACTCCACTCTGCTGCCCAAGTCTGTAGAGGCTAAGGTCCTTTTAAAGCCAAATTTCAATAGCAACATGAACGCCCTCACGGGCAACACAACGGATCTGAGGATAATTGCTGTCCTTGTCCAGCTTCTTCAGGGGCGAGGCTACAGGAACATAATTATCGGCGAAGGGACCAACAGCGGGTTTTACCGAAACCAGATCGATGTGGCTTCAAGGCTCAGGGCGAGGCGGCTTGCAGAAGAACTTGGTGTCAGGTTCCTGGATCTCAATTACTGTCAGGGTCGGGAGATAGCGTTTGCCGAAAACAAGAAGGCAAAGGTAGCGACAGACTGCCTGGAAGCGGATTTGTTCATTAATCTGCCCAAGCTCAAGATGCACCACGAAGTCGGAATCTCGGTATGTCTAAAGAACATAATGGGCTGTTTGGTGGGCCAGGAAAACAAGAAGAAAACTCACCATAGCCTTGCTCGTAACATAGTCCACTTGAACAGTTATCTTAAACCCCATCTTCACATTGTAGATGGCCTGATTGCAATGGAAGGAAATGGCCCGAGCGACGGGCTGCCTGTGAGGATGGACACCATTATTGCGGGCACGGACCCATATTTTATAGACATGGTCTGCGCCGAAATGGTTGGAATGCCGTATAGCAAAGTTACTTATTTGAAAGTAGCCGAAGAGTTGGACGTGATTACGCCAGATCACAAAAAGGCACTGAGGGATCTCGATTTGGGAGATTTCAAAAGAGATCTTCTAAAACCTGACGTGCCATTTATAGTGAAAGTTGTTTGCAACCCACATCTTCAGAAGTACTTCCAGATGCTACGCCGGGCTCCTGGACTTTATGAGACCTGCAACACCAAATTCATAGGTAACCTCTTTCTATCACTTGGGATTCGACAGGAGCATTTTATCGAAGAAGAGATGGATATTAGGAAAGTAGTGCTGCACAGGGATCAGTGTCCGGGAGAATGCGGAATCTGCAAGGCATATTGTCCGCTGGGTTTAGATGTCCCGGAGGTTCTATCCGACGAGGCTGAATCAACGTGTGTGAAGTGCCTCTATTGTTACATGGTCTGTCCAAAAAGGGCCATACAACTTGAAGGAATGTTTGGCTTTCTCCAGGCCCAAATGGACAAGTATGATCCGCTCATAAGAAAGATTGTCTGACACACACCACTTGGGCCTTTTGTAGTGCCTCGCAGTAGATTTTTCCTGCAAAAATAGGTTGTTTACCCCTAGAAATCCGTAGTCCTACCCATTTGCACCCCCATACAATTGATATAAACTGTTGTCAGAAAATGAAAACGCAAAGCCATTCTTTTCGGACGGGGTTTTACCACTTGAAGGGTGCATGACTATGAATTTCCACGTGTTACTTGACTATCAAGGGATGGACGTAGTGTCTGACCCGCAATAGTGTTTTATGAAACACGATGCCCTGTTACATATGGATGGCAAAAAATGTCAGTTAAGAAACTATCTGGTTGTATTGAACTACAAAAGCGGGCGCATTCTCGGCCCCAATTTATTGGGGCTGGATCTTCAATTCCAGTCCTGGGAGTTGTGCGGCCAAGACTCGGTTTTTTCAATGTGAGACGGTTTCATCGAAAAGATATGTGAGCAGCGGTGGGGGCAATGGAGTTGTGTGATGGAACATGGGAGTAATTAGGTTTGATGATCATTTGCCGATCTGTTGACAGAAAGGGATGCCAGAAAATGCGGAAGCCTGGGTTAACATTTCTTCTTTCTCTAATGATTACTGCTTTCATTCTTGGAGGGTGTGGGTCCACGCACCAGGCAGTCGTGGAACATATCCCGACTCCTCCGAGTGCGGGAACGGAAAATAGTGTTGAGGTAGCTACGCAAAACCTATCCATGGCAAAGAAATTGAAAAATCTTCCGAGGACTGAATACCTCTTGGGGCCGGAGGATACAGTGGAGATCTCGGTTTTTCGACAGGATGATCTGAAGATGCAAACCACGGTTAGCCCTTTGGGGAAGATCTCGTACTACCTCATGGACGATATTCAGGCGGCCGGACTCACGCAATTTCAGCTTAGGGACAAAATCAAAGAAGAACTTGCCAAGTTCATTAAGGATCCTGGAGTGGTGGTGCAAATCACTGAATATCGAAGTCACAAGGTGTTTGTTTTGGGCCAAGTCACCAATCCCGGCGTGTTCCACATGAGAAACGACTACACACTGGTGGAAGCCATTTCGGCGGCAGGCGGAGTAGCCTCCGATGCGTACCTTGGTGGAGCCTATGCGGTAAGAGATAGAGAGATTTTGCTCGTCAACTTTTACAAGCTTATTGAAGAGGGAAATATGGGAGAAAATATTCCCCTCATGCCAAATGACGTGATTTATATCCCGGACAACAAGGAACAAAGGGTTTTTGTGCTCGGAGAGGTAAACAAACAGTCAGCCATTCCCACCAGGGACGGACTAACCCTGCTCGCAGCCATTGCCGAGGCGGGTGGTTTTACGCACGATGCTAATAAAAGCGCGATTCTAGTCATGAGGGGGAATCTGAGTGAACCTCAGATTATGAGAATAGATGCCAAACATATGGACCTTTCTGCCAACGTTCCATTGGAGCGAGGCGACATCATTTATGTCGCCAGCAGTGGCTTTGCCAATGTGGAGCGGACTGCCCTTCGTATCTCTAACATACTGCAACCTTTCCTCCAAGTGGCACGAGGTGTGATATTGACCGATGCAGCTGTTGAAGTTCTTGGTGGCGCAGATTCAAGATTTATTCTTGGTGAATAAGTCGGCCTGGGCCCTTGTCCTTTGGGACAAGGAAGTGGCCCTATAAAGGAGTCGATTCATGGAATTGACAAGACTCTGGGAAATAATTCGAAGACGAAAGTGGATCATCCTGCAGACTTTGATGATCGTGACCGTTGTGGCAGTCACAGGGAGTTATTTAACCAGGTCGTCTTACGAGGCCTCCTCCAAGGTCCTTTTTATGCCGTTTAAGAAAGGTGCCGGCCTTGAGTTTGGAAAGATTGGACTTCCCAGTCTTACTTCCATCATCACAACAAGTACCGACCTGAGCGTTAATAAGGTGCTGGCCATTTCTCGGCCCTACATAGAAAAAATGGTGTTGAGACTTCAGCTGAGAGATCGACAAGGTCAATTGATAGCCTCTGACAAGTTGACACAGACTGTAGCGGGTTTCAGTATCAGGGAGATGATCTTCCCGCTGCCGCGCATCGGCGTCAGAGAAAAGGAGGAAACAAGCATCCTAAATATCAGAGCGGTCTCTTCTAGTCCGGACGAAGCCATGATGATGGCCAACACGCTCGCTCAGATCATGGTGAGTGAAAACCAAGAAAGTGTTCGGGCTGAATATAGGCATGCCAGGATATTTATCGAAGGTCAGATAGATGACGTCAAGAAAGAATATAATCAGGCCCTTAGCGAGATCACCAACTTCAGGAAGAGAGAGCTGACCATTGATCTGAAAATGGAGACCAAGCTTGCGGCTGAGAAGATGGCGGAATTGCTGAAAGAAAAGGAAGATAACATCATTGACCTTGCTGAAGCTCGTGCAAAACTTGGCCGTTTAAAGGAACAACTCGCCAAAGAGAATCTGGGGTTCCTCTCGGCCTCTACCCTGCAGAAAAACCCACACATTGACGTCCTGAAAAGGAGGCTGACTGAACTCCGGCTTCAGCTTGCCAAGGCCAAATCTGATCTAACCGAAGAACATCCCCGGGTCTTGTCTCTGGGTGAGCAGATCAAGGAAGCCGAGGCAGAACTCAAGAAGGAGATAGTGGTGTATCGCTCTTCGGCCCCCGAATTGACTGCGCTGGAAAGGCAAATCGTTTCTCTGGAGGCGCACCTGAAAGGAGTCAATGGTGATGTCGACAAGTATTTCAGGGCCTTGGGGAAGCTCCCTGACAAGGTTCAAGAACAAGCCGGCCTCGACATGGAACTCAATGTCGGTCAACAGAGATACAGCTCTCTACTCGACTCCTTGCACCGAGTCGAGATGGCAGAGGCAAGCACCCTTTCTGAAATCAGGATCGTTGAGCCGGCGGTGACTCCTATTTCTCCGGTGAACCCAGGTAAAGCGAAGAATGGCTTCCTTGGTATCGCTGTGGGGTTGGCCTTTGGGTTAGCACTTGCTTTTATAGCCGAATATCACGACGATACCATCAGAACCGCAGAGGATGCCAAAGAATTCAAGCAGATTGCCATGATGGGGATGGTTCCGATGTTCCGGGGGACAAAACGCCCTTTGATTTCAACAAAGGACCCTGACGATCCCCTCTGCGAAGCTTATCGAAGAATTCGAAACTATCCGTCCATGGATAACGGATCCGTAAGAAGCCTTCTGATCACTTCTCCCGGGCCAAATGAAGGGAAATCAACGACCGCGGTGAATCTTGGAATATCGATTGCACGTGAGCGGAAGAGGGTCGTGCTCGTTGATATGGATCTTCGAAGGGCGAGTCTCCATGCTTATTTCAATCTTCCGAACCATATAGGTATGACCGATATACTTCAAGGAGAGACCTCCGTGGATGAGGCCGTTCAGGCCACGGCGGTGGAAGGTTTGAACATCATTTCGAGTGGCCAGGCTTTCCCCGATGCCGGGGTGTTGATTGAGTCTGGACAGGTGGGTCCGCTCATATCAGAGCTGACGACTCAATTCGACATGGTAATCATAGACTCCGCGCCAGTGCTAGTGAAGAGTGATGCCTTGGTCTTGGCCAAGCATGTTGACGGGTCGATTATTGTGATAGAGAGTGAAAAAACAACGCGTCAGGCCGCCCGAGAACTGACGGATATCCTGGCCGAAGCTGATATCAAGCCGTTAGGCTTTATCCTCAACAGGTTTTCGATTAAAAAGGGACAACATTTATATCAGCAGTACTATTATGGCCATCACGGCGGAGAACTACTTGTCGCGGAAAGGGGTTAAGAAAGGGGCAAGCGAAAAGGGTATGAGAAGGTCCTTTGCTATTTGTGCTTTGATACTGTTCTTCCTGGTTTCCGGCTGCGCAACGGTGACGGAAGAAGACCTGGCTGATCTTCAGGGGCCTCATGCCGTGGCAAAAAGGGAGGCAATTAGCAAGATATCCCAGGGACCGGGTTTTCCGCTGAATTTCATGCCCCTCCTGTTGAGCAGAAGCAACGAAGAAAAAGCCGTCACTATTATGGTGGCGTTGTTGCGTAGTGAGAGAGAGACCAAAGATACGCAGGTGAGCATCCTGAAAGCCTTAGGGCGGTTGGGCAAAAAGACTAGGGTTCCGGCGTCTCCATTGATTGAGAAGTTGAGAGACGAGGATCCTATTGTTTGCCGAGAAGCTATAGCGGCCCTTGCCCTAACAAAGAGCCATGAGGGATTGTCAGCTCTGTTAAAACTGCTGGATGAGGAGCGAAACAAATATGCTGTCATCTGGGCCCTCGGCGAAATTGGCGATGCGACGGCTATTCCGATTCTATCCCAATTGTTGGCCAATGGCGACGACTACGAGAAATACAATGCCCGCAAAGCCCTTGAGAAAATAGAAGGGAGAAGAGAAAAGGGCCGTCAATCATCTGTTGCCATGGCGGGCGGTTCGACTGTTCGCGGTGTGCCCCCTCCCTCATCTGAGGAAAGTGAAGAGGTCCAAGTTGATAGAGCTTCTGATGGCCGTGTTTCTCGCAAGGTCCTTGCAAGGGCGTCAGATAAAGCTATTTCGAAAGCACAAGACGTGAAGAGCAAGAAACAACAGGCAAGGCAGATTCAAATTCAGAGAGCTGGCGAAAAGGAGAAGAGATCTCAGCAGCCCTTAGCGGTGCAGAGAAAGCAATTTCTGCAAGCCTTAGCCATGCAGAGAAGTCCTCAAAAAACGGCTGAGTCTGCCGGGACGGATCCAACTAAAATTGTTGCATTGGCATCCAAAGAAACCCAGGTTCCTAAAGAAGCTACGAACATGGTTCTGTCCGCGCACGTAGGACAGAAAGAAGACACAAATAAGGTGAGACAAACGGCGAGGCAGGGAACGTCCGAGAAAGGTGCTACATTGTATCTCGATGCCTTAGCCTATCACAGAGAAGGATCTCTCCAGAAGGCCAAGAGGCTGTATGAAGCCGCCTTGAAAGTCTCTCCTGATCTTGCTTCGGCATGGAACAATCTGGGGGCAATTTACATGAAGGAGAAGAATTACAGCACGGCCCTCAGAGCACTTCAAAAGGCGTTAAGAATCAAGCCGAATTATGTCGATCCTTATTACAATCTGGCATGCCTTTATGCCTCACAGGATAACATAGCTCAGAGCCTGTCATACCTGAAGAAAGCGGTTTCTGTTGATGGAGAGGCTCGAAACTGGGCAATGACTGATGCAGATTTGAAAAACCTGCACGGGGATGCTGAGTATGAAAAAATCATTCGGAAGACAAGGAGCTCATAGGCCCCGTCAGCAGTAGTTTATACTATGCTTGGGAGATAAAATATCGCGGAACTGAGAAAGAAATGATGAACCTAAAGCTCGTATGGACATTGTATGAATAAAGTACTGGTGATTGACGACGAAAAGTCCATCTTGGAGATGCTTCAAATCGGCTTGGCACGGTTTGACTGCCGCGTGGAGACCGCGTCAGGAGGTTATGAAGGCCTTCGCCTGTTTGAGAAGGACTTATTTGATGTAGTGATAACAGACATCAATATGCCTGACATGGACGGCTTCAATGTCGCTCGACACATACGCAACTGTAAAAGATCCGACACGCCAATTATAGGTATTTCAGGCATGCTCCGGGATCTTGAGTACGATGAATTTGATTATGTTTTTGCCAAACCTTTTAAAATCCAAAGCCTCGTGAATGCTATCAAGGAAGTTGTTATAGGGAAACAACGCTTACATGGGGGACAGGACAATGCCAGTTGAGAGAAGACAACATAAGCGGATCCAGATTGAGGGCCGAGCGGATGCCATATTGTTCGGGCCTGCTTCTACCAAAGGGGTTCAAATAGTAGACATTAGCAAAAGTGGCCTTGCATTTCGTTATGTGAACGGCCAAGGGCCATCGAACGGATTGTTTGAAATAGACATTTTATGGGATCATATTGATTTTAACTTGATCAAGCTAACAGTAAGAACCATTTCAGACTACCACATACCTAATGGGTTTCTTCTGGGCGTTATACCGGTAAGGCGATGCAGTGCGCAATTCGTGGAACTTACAAAGTCTCAGAAGTCTCAGTTAGATCGTTACGTCGAGAAGCAAAGCACAGGTGAGGCGTAACTGCAGAAGACAAATCAAAGTTTGACGGCTTCGTAGAAAGTCCATCTGCGGCGTTGCCCTTGATCCCCGCCCCCTTTCTTTCTTGTGTTACCTTGCAGAACCCAGCTATCTTGCATGTTATCTGATACATTGCTGTACGCACTGAGCGTTCCTGTCCTCAAACTCTATGAGGGGGGTGTGTCATGAAAAAGACGAACGGGCAAGTTGAGCGAAGGAAGCACACTCGGTTCAAGGTAAAGGGTGCATATGTAATACTTAGGCCCTATGATAAAAAACTCGGCACAATAGTGGATATTAGTGTTCATGGTCTGACCTGTGATTACTTTTGCGGGGAGGATCCATCAACAAAATCAACAACATTGGACATTTTCACCAATGGTGATTTTCGTTTGTTCGGGGTGCCGTGTCAAACCATTTCGGATTTTGAAACCCTAAAAACCTCTCTTCCTTCGGTGAGGAAGAGGCGATGCGGTGTGGAATTCGGTGATCTAACGCGGAGACATATATCTCAGCTGGAGTATTTCATCGAGAAGTACACAACGGGTGAGGTGGAGGCTTAAAAGTTCAAATCTAAATTGTCAAAGAACTGACACCAATAATCCTGTTCCCGTTTTCCTGTCCTGGGGCGATCAATACCAATAGTTTGACCTTTTTGTTGCCCTTTCACAGTTCCTGTATGGGGCCGTGGGGAACCACCTTCAGGCCAACATTATGACAAGGCAATGGCAAAAGCGGTGGTAGGCAGGCCTCCCGGTCCCAAATCCTGCCCTTTATCTTCGGCTTTTGTACCAAGAATCCCTTTTGTTACCTTCAGAACTCGAATTATGAATCTTTCAGGGCCTTATCAGGCTGTGATCCTGTCTAATACTCTATCACATTTTGTGCAGTCGATGGGGTTCACTCCAAACTGTCATAAATACGTTCCGCTATCCAGGTGGTGGAGAGGCTCTTGTGGCTTCCGGAGGAGTCTATTCTTGACCATTTTGTAAAGCGGTCTTGGTGAAGCAAGCGCGAAAATTGAAGCTTCCCCGCCCTGGGGGCGGCGTTCTGGCTTGCGCCAGTGCTTCGCGCCCCGGTAAGGAACAGATACATTTTCATATAGCTCCCCTTGACCCCGTCCTGAGGGACGGGCTTACGGGGAGCAAGCCGGCCAAACTGTTTGAGGGCGTTAAGCGCGAGTTGGCGCCAGGGTTGCGCCTGACGGCTTGAACAGAGACACTTCGTGCTTGAATTTTGCGGAGAGCGAGCCTTAGAACGCTCAAAATGGGCAAACGAACGACGGCAGAAGCCACAAGAGCCACACCAATCGGAACGTTATTCTGACAACCGCTATATTACAAATTCGAGTTTGTCAAGAATGAGCCCTTATGGTATCAGAATTACAGAAGGTTTTTTGGCTACATCCAGAGATTGCTAACCCACGGCATTGAGGACACCATGCCTGCTAATCTGCCACCAGAGTATTTTGAGGTTGAAAAGCGGTATCGCCAGGCCAAGGCCCCGGCGGAGAGAATCGAGGCCTTGGAAGAGATGCTTGCCATTATACCCAAGCACAAAGGCACGGATAAACTAAGGGCCGATTTCAGACGTCGCCTCTCCAAGCTCAAGTCCCAGCAGCAGGCAAAAAAGGCAACCAGCAGACGAGATATGGGTCACAGGGTTGACCCCGAAGGTGCGGGACAAGTCGTACTTGTCGGTCCTCCCAACGTGGGCAAATCCGCATTGGTGGCTGCACTCACTAATGCCACTCCTGAAGTGGCGGATTTTCCTCACACCACCCGGATTCCTACTCCCGGCATGATGCCCTTTGAAAACATCCAGGTTCAGCTGATTGACACTCCGCCAATGACGAGAGAGTATATGGAGCCTTGGCTTCCGGACATTATTGGCAGGGCGGACATGATGATGCTGGTAGTGGATGTGACCACAGACCCTGTTCAACATCTGGACGAGACACTCGCTCTTCTCGGAGAGAAGCGAATTGCGCCGTTGCGCCTGGCTTATCTGTATGAAGGAAGACAGGGCTGGACTTTCAGGCCGGCGATAGTGTTAGCTAATAAGAACGACGATGCCTCAGCTGAGGAGAATCTTCAGATATTCAAAGCACTGTTGAAGGACGACTGGCCAGTGGTTGCGGTGTCTGCAAAGACCGGCCGCAACTTTGAGTTGCTCAAACAGACACTCTTTGAGCGACTTGAGATCATACGGGTTTACACCAAGGCCAGAGGTAAGACTCCGGAGCACAACGCGCCGTTTGTTCTGAAAAAAGGGGCTACAGTTGAAGATCTTGCTGGTAAGGTCCACAAGGAATTTGTAGATAAATTCAAATGCGCCAAGGTATGGGGCGATGGCGTTTATGATGGCCAGATGATCCAGAGAGACCACGTGCTGCAAGATGGAGACGTGGTGGAGCTGCACATGTGATGGAGGAAAAGGAGATGGCTGGAGAAAAGAAAAAGACTGATTATCCGGTGATACCTTCAGACAGAGGAGATGACCTTCATAACCTTGATTTTGTGGATTCGGCGGACCTGGTTCTATTTGTCGCGGGCAATCAATTCATGGTCATGGACGAACTCGTTGGTACCTTTCAAGAGGAACATCCCGATGTCAATAGGATCTTCTACGAAACACTTCCGCCTGGATTGGAACTGAAACAGATCCTGGCGGGTGGCGCTCTTTATAGGGGCAGGCTCATAGACGTGGTTCCTGATGTCTACGCGTCGGTCACGGAGAAGGCTATGGCGCGGCTCGAAGAGGGCGGCATCATTACGAAGGGTGACTACTTTCTCTACCTTCACAACCGTATTGTCTTGATGGTGCCGCAGGGCAATCCTGCAGAGATTGCGTCCGTAGCCGATCTAGGACGAGAAGAGGTACGTATTTCACAGCCGAACCCCGAATATGAGGACATTGCTGACTATATTATCGATATGTATCGGCAGGCAGGTGGTGAGAGCCTTGTTCATCGCGTTATGGAGGGAAAACGGGCCGAAGGGACGACTATACTGACGGTAGTCCACCACCGGGAGACACCGCTAAGGATTATGAAGGGGACAGTTGACGTTGGGCCAGTCTGGGCGACAGAAGTGATACATGCACAGCAGAGCAACCTCTCAGTAGATATGGTTGACCCCGGAGAGGACTTCGATCAGAGGGATAGGATAGACTATTATGTTTGCCGGCTAAAGGCCGCTGCCAACCCTGAGAACGCTGATAAGTTCCTTGGGTTCATAAAGTCACCGCAGGCTCAGGGGATATATGAATCACACGGTTTTGTTCCGCATTTTGATACTTTGGCCCAATAATCTTTGGACCCTAATTAAACGTAAACTATTAATGCCGACAATGCTCAATGTCGCTCGGTAAAGGCGTTTAGCGGCCGAAAACTAATGAAAGTTATTTCCGCGACACGACACTTCAAGCCATCTAAAAAAAGTGGATCAGGGTTCAGGGCTCCTCCTGACGGCGGGAAGCCGACCTGCAACGCCGCCATGGGGCCTTAGACGCATTTTTGAGATGGCTTGTAGAATACACTGCTGAGCAATTCCCAACCAAGGAGACAACATGGACACGAATGGAAAAGATGAATTAATAGAGGAGGTTGATAAGGAACTGCGTGCAATTGGTAAGAGGTTGAGGCAAGTCCTTTCCAAAACCGATGCACTCCTCAAAGAATCTGCGAACGAACAAAAGATGGCTGAGAACGGCCACAACGAAGAGGAAGGGAACTGACCCATCCTCAGGAAGATACGTTTTCCTGAGGATCACCACATGAGGGTTGAAAAAAGGCGATCAATCATATATTCAACGTTAGGGTTTAGAGCGGTTGTCAAAAACATGTTACGATGTGGACCAACTGTAAAGATTCCCGTAAACAGAACCTATTTTTTAAAACCGATATAGGCCAATATGCAGGAAGGAGGCACAATGTCTGACAAAGAGAAATTCTTGAACTTCTTCAAGGAAGTTGGAATAAAAGGTGCGAATGTTCAACCGGAAGACGTTTTCCTTGAAATGGAGGATGATGTGGCATGGGAGACAGCCCTCAGTGTAGGGCAGTTGTGGTTTTTGTTTGGCAAGGATGATGCGTACCTCGGACTCCTTAATGATGAAACCATGGAGTTTGAACCGAAGGAAAATTAGGCGGATTCACGAAGCGAAGTGGAGCCAAGTTCTCTAAGCGAGTGATACTCCGATGGTGTCAGACCTGGCGTTGACACGTTCGAGTTTGACCAATATGGTGTCTTCCGGCTTTAGGTCTGCTCCGCAGTTTAAGGGGAGTGAGCATTCAATCATGTACTTTGTTAACAGTACAATATACCTCTGACGCCGTTTCTCAAGGACCATCGCCTCTTCTTTTTGTCCCACATGACGTTCAAGGTATCTTAGAATCCAATAGCGAAGCCGTTCTCGCTGAAGCACGGCAATATAACTCATGGGCTGCTCAACAGTCTGGATAATGAACCGGAGCTCCTCATCCGAATATAATGTCTCTAATCCAAGAAGACCCCTAAGCTGGCGCTGTGTGGCCAGATCAAAGTATTTGCGCAAAGGTGAGGTCTGGGTGACATAGACGTCCAGTCCAAGACCTGCGTGGGGTTCTGGCTCAAACCCAATAATCACGCGGCTCAAAAGCCTCCGCTGCATCCAGTTCTGATAAAGCGTCCCGCCATCTTTGTCAATTAAACGTCTGCGGGGTTCCATTTGTGCTCTGTAAACGGTGGACTGGCTGTGGCTTCGGAAGAACCGCCCTGCCAGCCAATTAGCCAGGATCATACATTCAGACACCATTAAACGACTAGGGCTCTCTCTGTTTATCTGGGTTACGGAGATTTCTCGGTTGCTGTCAATCCAGGCATTCATTTCAGGGAGGTCTAGTTGAATAGCCCCCGCATTCAGGCGTAGCTGGCGACATTTTTTGGCCACCTCATAGACGGCAGCAAGCTCTGGGTCTTGATCTACCATCAAATTGGCATGAAAATAGGTCATTTGTCGATCCACATGAATGATACTGGGGAAGATTTCGTACTCCAGAACCCTTGCAGAACGGTCTAGGCAGGCCATAATACTTATGGCCAGGCTGTCTTGACCTTCCTTCAGACTGCAAAGGTCTTCTGTCAGAGGCTGAGGCAGCATGGGGATGCGCTTATCGGGCATATATATAGAACTTGCTCGGGCCAAGGCTTCTTCGTCAACTGCATCACCCTTTTTTAGGAAATGGGCCACATCGGTTATGTGGATCCAAATCCGAAACCCATCTCCTTCCGGTTCAATACTGATGGCGTCGTCAAAATCGAGGGTGCCCTGGCCGTCTATGGTAATGGTTGACAGGTGGGTAAGGTCTTGTCGTTTTCCATCCGGCCTTGTCTTCTTTTTCTCGGAGCCAGGCTGATGTATGGCCGCCATGACCTCGGGCGGGAAGGAATCAGATATCCCGAATCTGTGAAGGTTCAGGTTCTCGTCCTGGTTCCAAATCCCCAGTTTGACCAGCAGGTTAAATGGACCGTCGTTTGGTTCCAGGCCGGACCGCGCAAGGATCTCCCTACCAATATCGTAGTGTGGGCTGTCCTTCTGGAACAAGTAAAAAGACTTCAGTATTTCGATAATCTCTTCCTTGTCGGAGGGGACAGGCGGACGTTGGGCTTCGAGGGCCGCGCGTATCCATGCACTTCCTTCTTCTATAGTATGAGCCTTTTTGGCTTCCTGTGCGGCCTGGGCTGCAATCTGGGCGACCCGTTCGGGGCTGTGCGGGAAGAATCGATGGGTGTCGAACTTGAAATAAAGGCGATCCTCAAAAAGTGCCCGCATAACGGCTGAGGTATGGTCGCTTGAGAGTTTGCCATCAAAGGAGTGTCCTGCCATGGCGTCCAAGTCAATCCATGCGGCTTCTTCGTGAAGTACCCCCCAAAGAGCTTCAATGTCTATTTGCTTTTGCAATTGCTTTCTTGTTTCCACTGTATTCTGCAGGCTGCTAACTAAAGCGTCTCTGCCTATCCCAGGATCCAGCCGCTCACGGGCGATATGTGCCAGCCGTTTCTCTGCGTGGCCTATCTCTCGGTTGTGCTCGGTGAGCATGCGAAGCTTCTGATTCTTCCTGCCTAATACCACAGCACAAACAATCTGCTTGCGATCAATATATTCAACGATTGTTCCTGAATCCATGTTGCGATCTATACCAATGGGGTGGACCAAAGTCAACGAACTCTGCCCTCTGCGTAAATCATTTTGACTCTTACTGTTCTCTCTGTTAGCAATAAAGGCAAGTTCGCTCAAGTCGATGGCGCCCTGTGTTCGGAAAAGAATCCGGGTTGTCTTTGTGTCTTTTATATTAAGCTTCAAGCCACGCGATCCTTAAGATATAATGAAATCATACCGCCTTATTAAGCCGTACTTTGTGGAAAAGAGGTTTGTTATCGCAATCGGCCTGTTTTCCCTACTCATAGTTGACATGCTTCAACTCTTTATCCCTCGTATCATCAAATGGGCGGTGGATGACCTGGCAATCTCTTACACCACACCAACAAGGCTCCTTCATTATGCCTTCTATATCGTGGGTGTGGCCTTGCTAATCGGCATATTTCGCTTTATCTGGCGGAGATGTCTCATAGGAACATCCAGGCGGGTAGAGGAGGGGTTGCGAAACCGGCTCTTTTCCCACATCCAGACCCTTTCAGCAGCCTATTTTGACAAAACTAAAACCGGGGAACTAATGGCCCATGCCACCAATGATGTCCTGCATGTGCGGATGGCCGTTGGTATGGGGATGGTGGCCCTGACCGATGCAATCGTGCTTGGGCTGGCTGCCATCGGTTTCATGCTTTACATTAATGTGACCCTCACTCTATTTGCCCTGCTGCCCATGCCGATCATTGCCGTATTGGCCCGTGTCTTGAGCGGCCGCATGCACCACCTATACAAAGAGGTTCAGGCGTCTTTTGCCCAATTGACCGAAGTGGTTCGGGAGCGTTTTGCCGGGATCCGGGTGGTCAAGGCTTACAATAGGGAGGAGGCGGAAGCCCAAACGCTTTCGAAAAGCTCAGAAGATTATCTGGGCAAGAATCTTCGGCTCGTGCGGGTTACCGGCTTCTTTTTCCCAGGCATGATGTTCTTCTCGAACATTAGCTTGGCCATAGTCCTCTATCTTGGTGGACGACAGACAATTGGTCTTACCATTACTCCCGGGGATTTCGTGGCCTTCATCGCCTATATCGGTCTTCTTACCTGGCCTATGATGGCTATGGGGTGGGTGATCAACCTGATCCAGCGAGGGGGGGCGTCTCTCGATAGGATCAATGTTATCCTGCAGATTACGCCTGAGATTGTCAGCCCCAAGAGGCCAAACCCTGTGAAGACCCTCAGAGGGGACATCGTATTTGATCAAGTCGGTTTTGCCTATGGGCCGGATCAGCCATCCGCCCTTTCAAAGATCTCACTTTCAGTGGCAGCAGGTCAAACCCTGGGTGTGGTTGGACCGACAGGAAGCGGCAAGACCACGCTGTGTCATATGATTTCCAGAGTCTTTGATACGACAGAGGGAAGCCTTCTGATTGACGGGATAGATGTTAGCCAGATATCCCTTGAAACCCTGCGAGCCCATATGGCGGTGGTGCCTCAGGATGCATTCCTGTTTTCCGGGACGATTCGGGATAACCTCTACTTCAGTAAAGAAGACGCCTCTGATGAAGAGATCGCACAGGCCGCCCGCGCCGCCCACTTATATGAGACCATCATGCGGTTTCCCCACCAATTTGACACAGTAATCGGGGAAAGGGGGATAACGCTCTCTGGCGGCCAAAAGCAGCGTCTTGCGCTGGCAAGGGCGCTTCTCATCTCAACACCTATTCTCATATTGGATGATCCCATGAGTCAGGTGGATACAGGGACCGCCGCTGCCATCCTGGGCAGTATCCGCGACCACACGCTTGACCGTACATCGGTGATCGTATCTCACAGGCTCAGTCATGTGCGACATGCTGATCTGATAATCGTCCTGGAGAGCGGACACATAACCGAGTCCGGCACCCACGATGAACTTATAGACCTCAATGGGTACTACAGCAGACTTTATCACTGGCAGGAGATCGAGGAAGAATATAATCAGGCGGGTTGATGACGTGGAAGACCCGAGAGACGGTCAAAAACCGATAACAAATAACTAGCCTCATGCGACGCGACTACGGATATTTTGAAGAGGATCAACTCGGCAAGCCTTATAATCTGAGACTGCTCAGAAGGCTTTTTCCTTATGTCCGTCCATATGGTCTGTTGTTCTTTCTCTCTATAGGGCTTGTAATAGCCATTACGGTTCTGGACTTGGCGCTCCCCTATCTGACAAAGGTGGCCATAGACAGCTACATCGTGAAGGACATCACGGATGAGGATGGAGCAGAGTCTCAACAAAAGCGGTTCTATGTTGCTGACCTTCGTAGGCCAGAGATTGAAAAGGTGGTCAATCGATATCCCTCGTTCTTCAAGGTAGAATGGCCCGAGGCAAGGATTCGGTACGAGGATCTTTCTAAACTGGAAGAGGGAGACCGTGTGGATCTCCGGAGGAAAGATTATGCGGGGGTGGCCCGTGTTGCGCTGATCTTTGTTGGTGTAATCCTCTTCCATTTTCTTTTCAGCTTTGGCCATGTGATCATAATGGAATACGCGGGACAATCGATTATGCACGATTTGAGGCTGACGCTTTTCAGACATATACAGGGGCTTTCCGTGGCATTCTTTACGAGGAATCCGGTAGGACGCCTGGTGACCCGCATGACTAGTGATATTCAGAACATGCATGAATTTTTTACCTCTATCATAACAGTCCTTTTCAAGGATGTCTTTCTCGTCCTTGGCATCACCGTGGTGCTCCTGGTCATGAACTGGCAACTTGCCTTGATCTGTTTCTTAATTCTTCCAGTTATCTTTGTGGCCACATCTTATTTCAGTCGCCTGACACGAGATGTCTTTCGGGAACTCAGGGTGAAGCTCGCTGAGATTAATACAAGGCTGCAAGAGACCATTGATGGTATTCGTATCGTCCAGCTATTTTTGCAGGAGAAGAGAAGCTACGAACGCTTTCGCCGGCTCAACCACGAAAACTACCAGGCCGGAATGCGTCAGATAAACATATTTGCGGTGTTTATGCCGGCTATCGAGGTTTTGAGCTCGGTGACCACAGCGCTGGTTATATGGTATGGGGGTGGACGTGTGCTGGCAGAAATCATTAGCCTTGGAACTCTGGTGGCGTTCATCTCCTACATGAGAATGTTTTTTCGGCCTATACGGGATATTGCGGAAAAGTACAACATCATGCAGTCGGCTATGGCCTCATCTGAGCGGATCTTTCTCCTTTTTGATACGCAGGAACGGATTCCTGAACCCAAGGTCCAGGCGAAGATATCTAAAAAAGAGACCGCTGTTTCTTTTGACAATGTATGGTTCTCTTATATTGGTGGTGAGTGGGTGTTGAAAGATGTCTCATTTGCGGTTCAGCAGGGTGAGACTTTGGCTATTGTGGGACCAACCGGGGCAGGTAAGTCGAGTCTGATTCACCTCCTGGAACGATTCTATGACCCTATCAAAGGACGGATAACGCTCGGCGGGGTCGATGTGCGCCATCTGTCGAAATCCATGGTGCGCGCCCGTACAGCCCTGATTACCCAGGACGTTTTCCTGTTCGCAGATACCATACGGCGTAACATTACAGAAGGAAACCCCATCCTCACCCCTGACAGGTTGCAGGAGATTATTGCAGCGTCTAACATACAACGTTTGATCCAGAGGCTTCCGGATGGGCTCGACACGGTGCTCACGGAAGGGGGCCGGACTCTGTCAGGCGGTGAGCGTCAGTTACTCGCCTTTGCCCGGGCCCTTGCCCGCGATCCTGAGATTCTGATCCTTGACGAAGCGACCTCAAGTGTGGATACGCAGACGGAACGTTTGATCCAGGAAGCAACTGTACGACTAATGCGGAACCGCACAGCCATTGTCGTTGCCCACCGACTCTCCACTATACGCTACGCCGACCGCATCATTGTCCTCCACAGGGGGCGCATCAGAGAATCTGGCACCCACGATGAACTCATAGCCAAACAGGGTCTGTACTATCAGTTGTACCAATGGCAGGGCGTGTCATAGAACCTATCTCAAAAACAATCTAAGTGCCCATGGCGGTGTTGCGAAACGGTTTCCGCCTTTGGCGGGACTCACGTACTACCGTGTATGCCCCGCTTTTTCGCTTGTCCCGCCATAGCTTTCCAAGCGACGGCGGACCGCCCCGCGTTTGCTGAGAACCTTCAACTTATAAATAGATCCGAAGTCCCGCCGTCAGGCGGGGCCCTGAACCCTAATCTTATTCTTGAGATAGGTTCTAGTGTCTCGTCTTAGAAATAAGTTCCATTGCTATGAGGCCAGCTGAAAGTCTTTTCCGAGCGACATTGAGCATTTTCGGGCACGGAGTGAAGCTTTGCGCTATCAGGCGTCGGCTGAGTGCAGCGTGAAGAATCATACGCTGTTTGAGGGCCTCAGGCCCGAGTTGTAGCGCTCCACTTCACTGCGTGCATGATTTAGTGAAACGAAGCTGACGTCCCGAAAATGGTCACGGAGCAAGGAAAATGCCTTGATAGTCCAGCCATAGTTTTTAAACATACTTATGGGAATTACTATAGACGGGCTCTCCTCCAAAAAAGAAACCCCGATGAGGAGCGGGAATAAAGGAGGGTCTCCATCAGTGGAAGGTACGATCGAAAGATGGGGTTTTTTGCTCTGACCACGGCAGGTCTGTGCAGCCTGCCGCAGTCAGAGCTCAAGATATCAAAGGAGTGTTAGAACTTTACCAAAACTTGTACTGAACGCCGAGTGCTACAATGATAACGTCTTTCTCCAATTCTACACCGTTGGGGAAAAGAGGCGGGTCCGGGGTTGATGTTTCATCCTGGTAAAAGAC